>RGTL01000021.1 GCA_010025385.1 Gammaproteobacteria bacterium
TATGGACCCCAAGACGTTGGTCTCTCAATCTCTTGGCAAGCTTGCTGGTGCCGGCGCGATATCTGTGGACATTGCTATCGCAGAAGAGGCTGTTTTGAGCCAGGGACTGAAGATTCGCACGTTGCGCGAGGGCTCGGTGCTTTTGAATCGAGCCGGAGGATTCCGGTTTGAGAGAAAAGGGGCCTTGCTGGATCAGGTCGTCGCTTACGACGGCAGTACTGTCTATGGCGTTGGGCATAACGCAAAAGTTTTTGTGTCCGCCCCGATATCAGGATCAAACGATGAGGTGATGGATGTGTTAACTGAGGAAGCAGGCGCTTATCTGCCGGGCCGAGATCTTTTCTATGCGGATGCGGCAGAAGCCTTGCTCGATGAAGTAAGCGAGCAGCACTACTTGGGCGCGGCGCCAGTAAACGGAGCCTCCTGCCATTATGTCGTGATGCGCGGTCCGGATGTGGATTGGCATTTGTGGGTGAACGTGGCGGATATGTTGCCCTGCAAGTATCTGATCACCTCGAAGTGGATGGCGGCTGCGCCTGAGTTTGAGATGACATTCTCGAATTGGAATCTGAATCCAACGATGGGCGGCGATTCGTTCACCTTAAGCGCGCCCGATGGATATGCGAAGGCAAAATTTGTCGATATGCAGCCGAAGTATTAGTTCTGCGTCGTTTGGATTCGAAGAGGTTCGGGTGAAAGCAATGCGCCCGATCAGTGATTAAGAACTCATTAAGGACAGAACCATGAAACTCAGAAAAATCGTTGGCACCCTCGCGATCGGCGCCGTATTGATGACGGCCCAATCGATTCAGGTCGGCCCGCAAAGCGGTTCGGGTTGGGTCAGTTTTTCATTTAACTACGCTGCGGCAGATGGGGAGGACCGTCGTGTGGCACGCCGCACCTCGCGCCGAACCGCGAGCCGTCAGGCATGTGGCTCCTCCTGGTGCTAGCTTTGATTTATGACGTAAAGAAAGTACAAAAGAGAGGACAAGAGACCAACATGAAAAAAAAATTAACTGTAAAACCTTCGCCGTTGCGCAGAGGCCTGACTCTGTGCACAGTTATTGCCGGACTGTTGCTGATCAGTTCCCTGCAAATAAAAATCCCGCCCAAGGGGGCCGAGGGATGGATTAGCGCTTCTTTCAACGAGGCCGAGGCGGATCAGAATCGGCGCGTGGCACGACGAACCTCACGACGGACCGCGGCGCGTAACTGACGGGAATGTCGGTGGTAGCGCCAGTGGGCCACAGCCGACATTTTTTTACGAAATGAACTTTATGAGACCACGTATGAACGATAGATCGAGATCACAATGGATCAGTCTGCTCCTGTCGCCGATACTGATGGCGGCGACTTTAGCGCATGGCCAGGAGCAGGACGCGGAAGCTTTGGCCAAAGCGGCTCAGAACCCTATCGCGTCGATGATCAGTCTGCCGCTTCAGAACAACACCAACACTAACTTTGGGCCGCAGGAAAAGACTCAGAACGTACTGAACATTCAGCCTGTGTGGCCTTTCTCGGCCGGAGACAACTGGAACTTTATTACCCGAACGATCGTTCCCGTAATTTCTCAACCTGCCTTGACGCCCAACGGCTCCAGAACCCAAGGCTTGGGCGACATTACGTTTTCTGGATTCCTCTCACCTAAAGTGGCCGGCCAATGGATTTGGGGTGTGGGAGGGATTGCCCTATTGCCCACCGGGGACAAGGCATTAACCGCGGATAAGTGGGGACTCGGGCCCGCAGCGGTCGCACTGACCTTTAAAGGTCCGTGGGTCTATGGGGGGCTTATCAATAACGTATGGTCGGTATCCGGATCGGGTCCGAACGACGTGAATCTAATGACATTGCAGCCGTTCCTGAATTACAACCTCCCCGGCGCCCGATACTTCACGTTTTCTCCGCTCATGACGGCCAATTGGGAGGCAGATAGCGGTGAGCAGTGGACCGTGCCTGTTGGTCTGGGCTACGGGAAAATCTTCAAACTGGGGAAGCTGCCGGTCAATGGGCAGATCAGCCTCTATCACAACGTGGTGAAACCCACTTTCGGGCCCGATTGGCAACTGCGTGTTCAACTTCAATTTATGTTTCCGAAGTAGCCCTGCAAAAGCAGCTCGGCAAAAGTAGCTGCGCAAAAGTTGCTATTCATTAGTAGCCCCACAAACACCCCGGGGCATAGCGGGCCCGCGTCTGACCTATAGGGGCGGCGCCGGCTAGCCGCCCCGGTCTCGCCCTTTTACTGAACGACCTCGATGGTCACGAGGGCACCAACCGCTTTTCTAATTTCGTCGAGGCTTGGGATACCGCGCTCGCGAGGATCACTAAAGACGCCGCAGACAAAATGTGACACGGTGGGTTGAGTCGCCGATGAAATGTCCATGTAGTAATTTAGGTTCTGCGGGCCGCCTTCGTTTCTGGCGAGCCATGTGCCCCCGCCCATACTGATCCCAATGCTAATTGAGGAGGCAAGTGTTCTGGGCGTCTGCGCCATTTGCTCCATGCGTCGGTATTCTTTTTCTACTTTGAATGCTTCTGCCTGGATTGCGCCAGCATTGCCCATCTCAGATCGGGGTCGCTTGAGTGCAAAGTAGCAGTAGGGTTCATACGTATGGGCAATCCGATCGACAACCATCCCCCGTTGCATATACGTTTTGGCTTTGCCTGGGGCTACGGCCAGTGTTTCATTTATGGTCACCGTGGAGCCTGCCGGCACTTGCGTAGTGCTGGTATGAAAACTCACGGCTGCTGAAAATCCAAAGCCGGTCAACGGGATGGCCGCAAGGGCCATCGCACCAATGGCGCGAGATATTTTTCTTAGTTTCATGATCTTCACCCAAAAAAATAGTTTTAGGAATAAACTGACGAAAGTTTAAACAATCGAGTGTGAAGTAAACCTCAGGATTAATTCATATGAAAGTGATGGCTATCACCTTTTTTTTAATATCGCTAACTGTTGCCGGATGTGGCTCGGGGAGTTCTGAGTCCGGTTCGGATGGGCAAAGTTGTTCGTCCTATAAGATTTATGATGGAGATCTGTACCGTTTCCTGAAAGGCGAAATTGAATATTATCGGGAAGCAACGGCAGACGACTATGCTAAATACTGCGAGATCGACGCACTCCCATACTAACCTGCTTGCCAAGCGCAGCACGCTGGGAAACATGAGACTTTAGAAGCTGGATGAAACCCGGTGACCGCATCAACATCGCGAACGGCTGACGCGCTCGGTCGAGGCGTCGGCCAACGTCAATCTGTGGCGGCGCTTGCCAGTCTCTTATGTCTGTTGGCGGTATTCACCTCGCATACGACTCGCTCCGAAGGACCCAACAGTCGTGAACGCTCGCCGTATGTCGCGGTCCCCTTATTGTCCAGCAGCCCGAAGCTGGATACCTCCGTTGGCGTTCTGCTAGGCTACTTAAAGTCGTTTGACGAAGCGTCACCGCCTTCTTTTTTTGCCGTCTCAGGCACATACAGCGCGTCAGAGTCTCATACGCTGGTGGCATTTGGCCAGACCTTCTTTGATCAAGGTCGACAGCGCTTCAACTTTGCGGCCTCGCAGGGGAGGGTGAATAACGATTACGAGAATTTTCTCGATTCTGGAATGCCCGCGCAAACCACCGACAACATCGAGGCGCTAGCCGCTCGATATCTTTTCTCGCCCGCGCGCTACTGGTATGTTGGGGCACAAGTGTTGTCCTCAAACTATGTCATTGAGTCTGAGGGATTGGTCGAGCAGACCCTTCAGGACATCGGACTCACCGGACTGGACTCAGTCGGTCTTGGCCTCGTGGCTCAATACGATTCTAGAAATAACCTTCGAAACGCCACGCAGGGAAAGCACTTCCTGCTCCAAAATTATGGGTATCGCGAGGCACTCGGCAGCTCTGATGATTTTGATGTGGTTCGGGCTGATTTGGTGAGTTATTCCCCCGTGAGCGAACGTTTTACCTTGGCGACACAAGTGGCTGGGCGATGGACCCGTGATGCGCCCGTAACCGGTTATTCATCAATTTCGTTGAGGGGGTATGTTCGAGGCATGTATCTGGCCGAGAACTACACCCATTTGGCAATCGATAACCGGATCCGATTGGGTGGGAATTGGAGCGCCAACGCTTATGGGGGATTAGCGTGTCTTTATGCTTCGATGAGCGATTGCTCGGGCTCGAGCAACCTCTACCCTGCTGTGGGCGTTGGGTTGAGCTACGTATTGCGCCCCGAAGCGGGGATCATTCTGCGCGCGGACGCCACTTTCGGGAAAGACGATAACCGGGCTTTTTATTTGAATCTCAACCAACCCTTTTAACCCGATCGAGCCGGTGAAGGGGGTCGGCGTCGATCATCTCCTGCATTGAAGGCCCATAGGTGGTTCCACGATACTGATCCATTTGCCCATTCATAAATTTATTTGAATTGGCATCCAGCGCTCATCGAATACACTGGTTCGATGGGTAGAACCATTCCACAAATGCGCGGGATCGGCGTTCCGGTAAACGATTATTATGTCCATGATTTTGTGGATATACCGGATTTTCGCTATAACAAAATCCCACTTAAAAAAGTTACGAAGGACAAAGACGGTTTTTATCTGCAGCTAGATGATGCAGATCATCCGGAATATTTTGTTTCGCGTGAAAATGTAGAGCCGCCAAAATCGGGCGGCAACACCATGAACGCCTTTCTTGGTCTGGTCTCGCTTTATGCCGCCACCGAGCAGGCCGTGCAGTTCAAGATAATCTTGCCGGATGATCGCTCGTCCATTGCGCAGCAGGAGATCGATCAGCATGTCTATAACGATATCAACATTGTCCAGATCCACACCCATATCTGGGGACCGCGGGAGTGTTACAACGGCAATGCTCATGACCGAACCTACCTGCTGGTATCGCCGCATCCGCCTATCGACACGCTGGATGCAGAAATCAAAGCTCGATTTAAAACCGCCAACAACATTCCCATCTTGACGCCGGGGTATCTGAACAGCTATCTCGGGCCCCAAATCATTATCCCGACGGGGATCGGCTTCGATTCAATCATGCCAAGAGTGGGCAACAATGACGTGATCGTATGCTGCAACGATGATGAGCTTCTGGAGAAATTCGGGACGCCTATCTTTCCGGACGAATCGTCTGATGACGTGCTAAGGAACATCACAGATCGATTCACCCGAAATCATAATCCGCATATGGATCCCAGTATGACGTTTGCGCTTGGGTTTTCCAATGGTGGCTCACTTACTTGTTATCAGTACGAGAACAAGCAGTATCTGATCCACCTGCCCTTAGACGCAGAGGATTCAAAACGGGTGGCGGAAGAATTCGAAGATCCAAAAGTCGATCCCGCCTTCGACGGTAAATTTGGCGTGGGCCGGGGCGACGCGCGAATTACCGGGCATCTATTCTATCCGTACTTTATTGAAGTGATGAGAGATGGACATCAGGCGGCGATGGCGGCCTCTGAACTTGGCGCTGCGCTGTCCGCATTGATGCACCATTCCAAGCACTCCAATATCACTACCTTTGATCTGGATGCGCTAAACAAGCTCGTGGTTCGTTGCATCGACAAAGTAGAGCGCGGCGAGTCTCACGGCGAAAACTTGCACGGAAGCACCTAAGCGTAGCCTCGCTGTAACGACTTCGAGCCGCTCCGAGACCGTAGACCACGGTGTTAAAGACTACCTATTGCAAAGGGTATCAAATCCTGGGATGGCCTCGAACGAGTGGTCCTCAAGAGCACTCATGATGATGGCCACTCTTTTCGAGGCATTTTTATCGAGGGTCGCTCGTAAGGTGACCCCGGGTTGGGATTGAGTGCCTACAACTTGGTCATACGGAAGTGACTCGAATCCGGCGCGAAACCATGACGGGTGTAGGTCACGATACTCCTGTGCGAACTCGCTGAGTTCCTGATAATAGAGTCGTAAAGCAGCTTCACTCCCTGGTGTGGTTTTATCACCCATCCCCTGTTCCCAGTAGTGCTCCATTCCGTGAGTCAGCGCATTACACGCGTAAGTATCTAGGGTAATTATGAAGTTCCCATCTGGATCCGGCCCTGTCACGCGCGAGGCTTCAGCATTGGTACACGACGCATGCGAAGCGCGATCCGAGAGCCAGTGCATAAATATCCCCAGCCTTGCAATGAGCTCAGGTACAGGTGCACCGTTCTCTAGCCGGGCAAAGGGGCTTCGCGCAAGGTAGTCTCCAAAGTTACTGCCTTCGGCGACGATGACATTTTTGGGTGTAAGCGGTGGGGCGCCTGGAGTGCAAGAATTATTGCACCAGCAGGACGGTTCGCAATCAAAGTGGAGGATCTGAGGACCTAGTTTGGTGATGCCACCCGAAAGAGGAATCGGCCCGCTTACTAGTTTTGATACATCGGATGTCAGTTCGCCTCCGGAGGCGCACTTTCGACCAGAAAATGGATTACCTGCCTCTTCAGATTGTGTGAATCCCCCATGGCACAACTGATCGGAGCGCCCGAACGCCCACTGTTTTCCCTCGGTTAAGGTTCCCTCCTCTTTTGCCCGCCAATTTGGGCTTAGTGCGTTGGTCGTTTTGGTGTGCTTACCAAAAGGAACGCCGAGATGCCTTATGGATCCGCCAGAGACCGTGCTCGTACGCAACAAGCCTCGTAATGGCGGCGTCCAGTAACGCAGGGGGAGGTTATTTCCACAACTGTCGAGGGCTCTGTACTGGGTAAAGTCGATCGCTTGAGAGAATGCGGCGATGAAGTACGCCATCTCGCCCGTGAAGCCAACTGCCTGTGCGGTGAAATAAACCGCCTCAAAATGAATAATGCCTCGACACAGGGATGTTTCACCAAAGGTATCCGCACTTCTCTTGAGAACTTTATAGATACATCGAGGAAAGTACTTCCCATATCCACATTCTGGAACCGACTGAATGGACGCTTCTAGATAGAAATTTTCAACTGTTCCTTCTGGTGTGATGCAAATATCCTCTACAAACGCAAAACTGGATCTGCTGGCGATAAGGGCCAGACACACTGCGAGAGGAAGAAAGTAATGTTTCCAGAGCCTACTGCTCATAATGTCTTTGGTAATCGTGGGTTGCTTGCCAAGACTTTTTGTCTATCAGCACACGACTTCGAAGGCGGTCTCAAGTTCTGCATCATCGTCGACACGAATCAAAAGCCGCCAGTTACCGATGAAATCCTCCATGCCCATCGATGGGTTGAAAAACCCAAACAACGTGGAGCCTTTGGGCGGATGTAACTTAAGCCAGATGGTGATCCGCGTCGTGCCGCCACCGCTGAACGGATAATCGATGTGCTCCCGGGTTTTACCGGTGGGATCGATCCAGTCCGCGGTCAGCGTGTGCTCGCCCGCGTCTAGATCGAGGACATCAATAGCGGCGTAGATCTTGTCGTTGCACCCAAAACGATTTCCCTCTTGCTCGGATGTGACCTGAGCAGAGCCAGTGAGGGAAGCGGAAATAGTGGGCGCGGCTTGTGCACCAGCAGTGTTGAGGAACACACCGATAAGCAGAGCGGCCTGCAAACCGCGTCGGCGATGTCTAATGCCCCAGCTCTTCATTTAGCCTGTTAGGCGGCTGCCCTGAGGGTCACTGCTGTGTCACGAACGGCCTTGTCAAGCGAATCAAACAGCTCGTTGATTTGCGCTTCTGTGATGATCAGAGGCGGACAGATACCGATCACATCGCCCGGTAGCGCTCGTACGATGAGTCCAAGGGCAAGTGCTCTCGCAACGAGTTGGGCGCCGACTTTCATGTCGGCGGGGTATTGTTCCTTGGTGTTTTTGTCAGCGACTAATTCCAGCGCCCCGATCAACCCGACGCCGCGGGCCTCGCCGACGATGGGACTGTCGCCTAGAGCGGCCAGCCGACGCTGAAATTGTGGCGCGACCTGTTGGACGTGCTCGACGATTTTTCTTTCCTCGTAAATTTTCAAGGTTTCAAGAGCGACGGCACACGAGACCGGATGTCCGCCATAGGTATAACCCATGCCCAGAGCCCCGTGTTTCTTGCTTTGCTCTTTCAGAACGTCATAAACCTTATCTGAGATCATTAAGGCTGAAATCGGTAAGTATCCCGAAGAGAGTTGCTTGGCGCAGGTGACCATATCTGGTTCGATCCCGTAGGTTTGAGACCCCCACATGTTGCCAGTTCGGCCGAAGCCGCAGATCACTTCATCAGCCACCATCAATACGTCGTACTTTTTAAGGACCGCTTGAATTTTTTCAAAATAAGTCGCTGGCGGAGTCATGACTCCGCCGGCACCCATTACAGGTTCCGCGACGAAAGCAGCCACGGTGTCTGGTCCTTCGGTCAGGATCAACTGCTCAAGGCTGTCGGCGAGTCGGGTCGCAAAATCTTCCTCGCTTTCCCCCGGTAAGCCATATCGATAAAAACCCGCGGTGTCCGTGTGGAGCATCCGATCCAACGGTAGATCAAAGTCATTTTGCATTAACGGGATGGCGGTCAGGCTTCCCCCGGCAACCGTAACGCCGTGATAGCCTCGTTTGCGCGAAATAATCTTCTTTTTCTTCGGCAGGCCTCGACCGTTGTTGTAATACCACGTGAAGCGAATCATGGCGTCGATCGCCTCGGATCCTGAATTTAGGAAGAAAGCCTTGGTCATGGGGGCTGGAGCCATATTGATGAGCTTTTCAGCCAATTCGATGACCGGTTCCGTCGACCGGTGGGCGAAGGTATGGGAATAGGGGAGGGCGGCAAACTGAGCGGCTGCTGCTTGGGCAAGGCGGTGCTCAGAGAAGCCTAAAGAAACGCACCAGAGCCCACCAAGACCCTCGAGATATTTGTTGCCTTGATCATCCCACACGTAGATGCCCTCGCCCCGGGAAATCACCAGTGGACCCTGTTGCTCATGGGCATCGAGGTTCGTGTAGGGATGCAGCGCGTGGGCGATATCCTTTTGGTGGCTTTCGCTTATGGAGATGTTCATTTCAGTAACCGGTCGTGGTCGAAATAGGCGCAATCATTGTGCCTTTATCGGGCGGTTTGAACAAGCGACGACCTCAGTGTGATTGAGCATGAGCGCGCAGAGATTCAGCGGCGATATGGCCCTCGACCGCGCACCATGCCCTGAATCCGCCAAGCCCGCGGTTTTGCCACTCGGCGTGCGCAGCCTGCCATGCCTCGCTTCGGGCCTGGTCGACCTCGCCATCGCTCAGACCCCCGTCCTGAACGATCTGAGCATGCACCACGCGATATCCCTGTATCACGTCGTCGGACGTCAAACCGCAGTAGGCGGCGACCTCAAGATCGTACACGACCTTCACGAGCGCCTCGAACTTGTGAAGTCCTGTCGAAACGCAGAGAATCGGAGTAAGGAAAAGCCATCCTGCCATTAAAAAGGCATGACGGGTCGCAGTTCTCATCGGCAGTCTTTCGTTGTTGGTGGGAATTAGCGCTTCGCTAAGAATATACCGGAAGAAAAAATCAGGAGTGAGTAAATGGACGCAGCGGTAAAGCAGACGGTGGGGCATTACATCGGTGGAAAAGTTGTGGCGGGATCAAGCGGCCGTTTTGGTGATGTCTATAACCCGGCACTTGGCGAAGTCACTAAATCGGTCGCGCTGGCAAGCGCCGCGGAGGTGGGTACAGCTATTGATAATGCTGCTCAGGCATTCCCCGGCTGGGCAGAGGTCCCGCCAGCACGTCGTGTTCAGGTGCTCTATCGATACCGAGAACTTCTTATTCAGCATATGGATGAGATGGCTCGGCTTCTTTCATCAGAACATGGCAAAACTGTCGACGACGCAAAAGGGTCGATCACCCGCGGGCTTGAAGTGGTGGAGTTCGCGTGCGGTATCCCGCAGATGCTCAAGGGCGAGTTCAGCGAAGGAGTTGCCAACGGAGTGGATTCATGGAGCATGCGACAGCCCCTGGGGGTTGTCGCCGGTATCACGCCCTTTAATTTTCCGGCGATGGTGCCGATGTGGATGTTTCCGGTGGCCATTGCCTGTGGCAATACCTTTGTCCTTAAGCCATCGGAGCGCAATCCTTCCTGTGCGGGTTTTATGGCTCAGTTGCTGACTGACGCGGGGCTGCCCGATGGCGTGGTTAACGTGATAAATGGCGACAAAGAGGCGGTTGATACGCTGCTGTCTCACCCCACTATTCAGGCTGTAAGTTTTGTCGGCTCCACGACAGTCGGAGAGTACATTTACAAAACCGGCTGTGCGCATGGTAAGCGGGTGCAGGCATTGTGTGGTGCCAAGAACCACATGGTTGTAATGCCCGATGCGGATATGGGCCAGGTGGTCGACGCGGTGATGGGCGCGGCCTATGGTTCAGCCGGTGAGCGTTGTATGGCGATTTCGGTCGTCGTGGCCGTTGGCGACGATACGGCGGATCGAATGATGGAGAGACTCGTGCCCCGGATAGAGACTTTGAAAGTGGGCGCGTTCGATCAGGAAGGCGTAGAAATGGGTCCGGTGATCACTCCTGACGCCCGTGATCGAATTAAGGGATATATCGATCGAGGGGTTGAGGAGGGTGCAGAACTGGTCGTGGATGGTCGCGATATCTCGATCCCAGGCTACGAATCAGGATGTTTTGTGGGCGCTACGGTCTTCGACAGGGTGCGCCCGGATATGTCTGTGTACACCGATGAGATTTTCGGTCCGGTGTTATCCGTGGTCCGCGCTAAAAACTATGAGGAAGCGCTTCAGTTGGTAAACGATCACGAGTATGGAAACGGTACAGCCATATTCACCCGTGACGGAGATACCGCTCGTGATTATGGCCACCGCGCACGGATCGGCATGGTGGGCGTTAATGTGCCTATCCCTGTGCCTTTAGCCTTCCATAGTTTTGGAGGATGGAAACGCTCGCTCTTCGGTGACCACTACATGCACGGTCCGGAAGGCGTGCGGTTTTACACCCGCATGAAAACGCTGACCAGTCGATGGCCTTCCGGCATTAAAGAGGGGGCGGTGTTTAATTTCAAGGCCGGCGGAGAGCATTAATTTCCAAACCGAGGGCTCGAAGGATCGATGCCCGATGCCTTTGGGCTAATGCAATTGAAGATTGTCGATCAGCCGCACCCTTCCGAGGCGTGCGGCGATAAGCGCCTGAGCGTGGGATAGTTCGCCCGGAGGGTCGTCCGCGGTCCAGGCACTCGGGTTGCGGACAGCGGCGTACTCGACGATCAATCGACTGCCTGCAAATTGCTCAATCATTTTTTCACGAAGGATATGGGCGTGCCGGATGCCACTGGACCAGGCCTTTGCAGCAGCGGCGAGCGACTGGAAAATGCGCTCCGCTTCTTTTTTTTCATCTGGAGACAAAAGCGCATTTCTTGAGGATAGGGCGAGACCAGAAGGTTCCCGCACGGTGGGGCAAACAATGACGTCTGGATAACCTAGACTCTCGGCGAGATCCATAACGACCAGCGTTTGCTGAAAATCTTTCTCTCCAAAGTAAGCCTTCGCGGGACCTACAAATCGAAACAGACGATCGACGATGGTTCGAACACCATCCAGATGACCCGGTCGGCACACTTCTTCAAGCCCTCTTCCAAAAGGGCCAGCGGAAATCATGGGAATGCGTCGGACGTCCTCGACCTCAGGGAAGAAGCTTTCGAGCGTTCCCTCGAAGATCATGTCGCAGCCATGGGCTTCCAAGACGGCAAGATCGGCGTTGAGATCTCGGGGGTAGGCATTGAAATCCTGTCCGTCCTCAAACTGCAGTGGATTGACAAAGATGCTGGCACAACAAACGTCGTTTTCGATGCGAGCACGGTCAACCAATGATTCATGGCCGCGATGCAGTGCCCCCATGGTGGGCACGAATCCCACCGATCGTCCGGTTTGACGCTGGACATTGCACCAGTCCCGGGCATCTGAGGGGTTGGGAAGATGAAGCATAGCGAGGCAAAAGTATGACATGCTGCAGTGCAGCATGTCTATGCTCATCCCGCTGGATTGAAGTGTGATCGGACCGTCTTAGGCTGATTTTGGAATGACTTCGTATCCCGGCTCCTCGGGCTCATCATCGACAAGCTCGGCAGGAAATCCGGGCGCCCAAAGCTTGTCCTTACAGGCATCCTCGAGCCGGCGCACGATATTGGTCGACCATTCACCCCCGCCGTAGCGTTTATGCCCGTCACGGAACATTTCGAGAAGAAACGGAGAAATCTCCAGAGGTACTTGCGCCCGATCGGCTATCGATTGAAAAAGGGACAGATCCTTAATGACCAGGTCCATGGTGAACCCCACGTCTCGACTGCCGTTCAGGATGACCTGACTCTCGGTTTCATGCACGAAGGAGTTGCCTGACGAAATGCGGATGGCCTCAAAAGTGGTCGCGAGATCAATACCGGCTCGATGCATGGTCATCAGAGCCTCGCCGAGAGAGGCCAGATTAACCGAGGCGAGATAGTTGGTCATCACCTTCAGCGTTGATGCAGAGCCCAAAGGACCTGTGTGCAACACTCGCCGCCCAAGCGTCGTCAGCACTGGCAGCACTTTTTCAAAGGTGGAGCGTTCGGTTCCTGCGAAAATGGAAATGTTGCCGGTTGCCGCCCGGTGACAACCACCCGAGACAGGACAGTCGATGGGTTCTCCCCCCAGCGCTTTTGCCTTATCGCCTAAACGTTGAATCTCGGTCGCATCCGTTGTGCTCATTTCGGCCCATATCTTTCCCGGACCCATCGACTCCAGCGCGCCGTCGGGTCCTTCCATGACCTTCGCGCTGATGGCAGGACTGGGAAGACAGGTGATCAGAAGATCGACGGCCTTGGTTATTGCCGCAGGACTCTCGCCGCGAGAGGCGCCCTGATCAATAAAGGTTTGCTCCAGGGCACTATCCAAGTCACGTACGGTGACGTCATAACCGTTTCGAATCAAACTGCCGGCGAGCTTGCCGCCGACATTACCAAGCCCGATAAAGCCGATTTTCATTTACGACCTCGTTGCAGGCATGCCTGCTTGAATGTGGATGGGTAGGATTACAACGGGATGAGTTCAGAGGAATATCGCACTGCTTTCTTCAGATAACTTTGTACGTTCTCACTGAGCTGGCGGATCTCCTCCTCGTTTAACTCGCGGGCGACGCGGGCCGGGGAGCCTACTATTAGGGAGCGTGGCGGGAACTTTTTTCCTGGGGTGACTAGCGCGCCAGCCCCGACGAGACAATCTTCCCCTATTTCAGCAAAATCCAGAATCACCGCGCCGTTACCGATAAGCGCTCGATGTCCAATGGTGCAACCGTGAATCACGACGCTATGACCAATGGAGACATCGTCACCGATCGTCGTGGGGATCCCTTTGTCGACGTGGACCACGGTATTGTCCTGAACGTTGGTTCGGGCACCGACCGTGATCGTGTCGTTGTCCCCTCGAAGAACGGCGCCAAACCAGACGCTGGACTGTTCTTTGAGAATCACCGAACCGATGACGTCGGCGCTGGGTGCGACATACGCGCCCTCAGCGATCGACGGAATCTGATGGCCCAGCCGGTAGATCATGTGTCGGTGCTTTTCTTAAGATAGATGTTCTCGCCTTTAGGAGAGGCGGGTAAAGGTGCTTGAGGTGTCGCTTGGCCACGCCCGACCGCTCAGGCGGCCCAGTAATCCCGACAGCCGATCAAGCACTTTACGCTTAACGGAGAACTCCACTTCATAAATATCCGCGGATTCCCTCAGACTCATCAGGTAATCATCGCTGGTGCGCAACTCATCTACCAGCCGAAGGGAGTGGGCTTGAGTGCCCAGCCAATGCTCGCCTGTGGCTACGGTATCCAGATCAACAATAGGTCGTTGTTCCTTAACGAAGTCCTTGAAGAGCAGGTGGGTTTGCTCCACTTCGTCCTTTACTTTTGCCCGGGCCTTGTCGGTCGTCTCACCGAGCATGGTGACGGTTCGCTTATATTCCCCGGCGGCGATTTGCTCATAGTCAATATCATGCTTCTTGAGTAAGCGATTGAAGTTGGGCATCTCTGCGACAACCCCAATCGACCCAATAATGGCAAAGGGGGCGGCGATAATTCGATGGGCCACGCATGCCATAAGGTAGCCGCCGCTGGCAGCGATCTTGTCCACCGATACGGTAAGGCGCACACCCGCCTCACGCAAGCGCATCATTTGTGATGCTGCCAGGCCGTAGGCATGAACCATTCCGCCGGCGCTTTCCAGGCGCAGCACGACTTCGTCACCCTCGCGCGGGCTTACCAAAATCGCGGTAACTTCCTCTCGAAGAAGCGCGACTTCGCTCGCGCGGATATCGCCGTTGAAGTTGAGCACAAACACCCGTTTTTTTGGATCGGAGCACTCTTTTTTCTCGGCTTTGGCCTCCGCTTTTCGCTGCTTTTTCGTTTCTTTCGTTTTCTTTTTGGCTTGAGCCGGCGACAGCGTGGCCATCTCAACCGCCTCGGCCATGTCGCGATAGCGATCGTTGATTTTCTTAACGTCGATCTGCTCATTCGGAGCATGGCGATTGCGCATCGCCATGCCCATGATCGCGACCATTACGCCCAAGATAGCGATGACTACCGTTGCAATCTTGGCTAGAAAAAGCCCGTATTCGGCTAGATACGTCATTTGCTCCACAACCTGTCCTAAATAGGGACGGCGAGTGTAGCATCTGGGTGCGGAATCGTTGCTATGGCGATCGTTTTCGGCCTCGATTACGATTGGACGCTTAGGCATGGGAGCAAAGGAGAATCCTTATTAAACCGGAACGTGAAGAACAGTGGGATCAGGCTTGTTCGCTGATATCTGAGGAATCCATCAAGCGATGGCTGAAAGAGATGATCGCCAT
>RGTL01000201.1 GCA_010025385.1 Gammaproteobacteria bacterium
TGCGGTTTTGCCGTGAAACATCGCCATCAATATGCCTACAACGCCCTTAACGGTGGAGGTGTCGCAATCGCCATGAAACGTAAATCGCCCGTCAGATTCGCGGATCGCTCGGATATAAACCGTGCTCATGCACTCAGGCACAAGATACAGATCAAGACGCTCTTCATCGGGGTACGGCGGTAGTTTCTCCCCTAACTCGGTAATGAAGTGATAACGGGCATCCCAATCTTGAAGGAGTTCAAAGGCTTCTACCACTCGGGGATAGTCGATCGGGAAGTCGTGGTCCATAGGGCCTAGGTACATTTAAGTGGATAAACGGTAGACTACGAATTATATCGACCCGGTTGTGCTTTCGCTGCGAATCCACCTCGTTCAAGCGCTAGTACCGCCGACACCCCAGGATACTTCTAATGCATTCCGATGATTTTCGCCTCACCGCGAAAACCTGGCAGACGCCGTGGGTTGTGATTCTTGGCGGCTGCCTTAGGGTTTGGCGCGCGCTCGAGTTACGGCCTTTACCTGGGGCCGATCACCCAAGAACTCGGTTGGACCCGCGAGACCTTTGCCTTCGCGATGGCGCTTCAAAATCTCTTATGGGGAGTGATGTTGCCGCTGTCCGGTATGCTCGCCGATCGTATCGGACCTATCTGGGTGATCGGTGCGGGTGCGCTGGTTTATGCGCTGGGCACCCTCGGTATCACGGTTGCGGATACCGCCTGGGGGCTGCATTTGACGGGCGGGGTCCTGGTCGGGACCGGTGTCGCGTTTACCGCCTTTTCGCTCGCCACGGCGGCTATGGTAAGGGTGGTTGGTGCTGAGCGACGCTCTTTTATTATGGGTCTCGGTACCGCGGCCGGCTCGGTCGGACAGGTGCTTTACTCTCCGATCACCCAGGGCGTTATCCAATCTTATGGCTGGTCTTTTGCGCTGGTTCTTTCGGCGATCTCGGTGGTGGTTATCTTACCGCTCGCCTTTTTGTTGCCGAGTGATCCACGCGTGCAAAAAGAGAATGTCGTACATACGAGCAGCATGGGCGCGATTCGCGAAGCGTTCGCTCATCGTGGATTTCTGTTGCTTACGGCGGGATTCTTTGTTTGTGGCTTTCACGTGGCATTCATTACGGTTCATTTGCCGATTTATGTCACGGATCTGAACATGGCGCCCATGGTGGGCGCCATCGCTATTTCCCTGATTGGGGTTTTCAATATCGTGGGCTCGTTCTTGTCGGGGGTTATCGGGCAACGATTCAGCAAGAAGCTTGGCCTCAGCTGGATTTATGGGCTCAGGGCCGCTGTCCTGTTGGTCTTCCTGTTGGCTCCCAAGACCGCGCCGGTCATCTATGTGTTTGCGGCCACGATGGGACTTTTGTGGCTCTCTACCGTGCCGCTGACGGTGGGTATCGTTGCCCAGGTATTCGGTATTCGGTACATGGCTACATTGTTTGGCTTTGTATTTTTAAGTCATCAGATCGGAAGCTTTATTGGCGTTTGGTTAGGCGGCTATCTACACGATGTCACAGGGTCTTATGATTTAATGTGGCAGGCTGGGGTGCTAATGGGCGTGTTGGCCGCGGTAGTGCATTTGCCGATTGATGAAAACCCGGTCGGACGCCTCCAGAAGGCGTGACGCGAACCCACGGCTATTGAACTGTAGGCGAAATTAGCGCACAGTATCGCGAGTCCTTTTACGGAGGCGCGATGGTTGATCCGAGTCTGAGGGTTCTGCGAACCGATGTCGGCGGCATGCCCCTGGAATGGGTAGGTTTTGAGGAGGCCGTCCGGCTGCATTGCCTGGAACAGGTCCTCTATCCGATGGGGTCGGTGCTCTACACCGTCCACGGAGGTGTCAACGCCAGATCCGGCCATCAAAGCAGTCTCGAGATTCATTCCATCATTTGCACGGCAGGGCAGTCCCGAGCTCACCTCAAGCGTTTGCCGCACTATGCGCCTCCCTTGAACAACGCCACACTTTTTCGACGAGACGCCAACCTGTGTCTTTACTGCGGCCAGTCGTTCAAATACGAGGATCTGTCACGTGACCATGTTTCGCCGTTGAGCCGCGGTGGGCGGGATGTATGGCAAAACGTGGTGACCGCCTGTAAGCGATGCAATCACCACAAGGGAAACCGCACTCCGGAGGAGGCAAGCATGCAGTTGCTTGCCGTGCCCTTTGTGCCCACTCACGCAGAGTACATCTATCTGTCGGGCCGCAGGATCCTGGCGGATCAGATGGAATTTTTATTGGCGCATTTTCCGCGCAACAGTCCACTCCACGAGCGGGTCAGCGTTGGTTCTGCGGGGTACGAACCACGGGCCGGGGGATCCTGAATCCGGCCGGAAAAGACTAGTGATGCAGGATCTGGCTCAGGAAGAGCTTGGTTCGATCATGTTGCGGATTCTCGAAGAACGCCTGCGGGGGCTGCTCTTCGATGATTTCCCCGCCATCCATGAAGATCACGCGATGCGCAACGGCCGTTGCAAAACCCATTTCATGAGTCACCACCAGCATGGTCATGCCGCTCTCGGCGAGTTCAATCATCACGTCAAGCACCTCCTTAATCATTTCCGGATCAAGTGCAGAGGTGGGCTCATCGAATAACATGATTCGGGGATTCATGCAAAGCGATCGGGCAATTGCCACTCGTTGCTGCTGACCGCCGGATAGCTGACCGGGATATTTCGCGGCCTGTTCCGGTATCTTTACGCGCTCCAGCAGGCTCATCGCCTGCTCCTCGGCCTCGGCTCGGGGCATCTTTCGCACCCAGATGGGCGCCAGCGTGATGTTATCCAGTACAGTGAGATGCGGGAAAAGGTTGAACTGCTGAAATACCATACCGACCTCTGATCGGATGATGTCGATGTTTTTAAGATCCTCGGTGAGTTCAGTACCGTCAACGACAATGCGGCCCTGTTGATGTTCCTCAAGGCGATTAATGCAGCGAATGAGCGTGCTTTTTCCGGACCCGGAGGGTCCACAGATCACGATTCGCTCGCCGCGAGCCACACTCAAATTAATATTTTTGAGGACATGGAAGTCGCCGAACCATTTATGCATGCCATCGATTGAGATGATGACATCTTCTCCTGGGGAATCCACGCCCGCTGGCAAAGTTTGTGTGTCTTGATTCATAGCAGCATCCTTGTAACCGCGGTCACGATTTATGACCGGTCTCGAGTTTTCGTTCCAGGCTTAGCGAGTATCGCGACATCGCAAAGCAGCTAATGAAGAAAAAGAGGGAAATAAAAATATAAAGCTCGGGCGCAAGGCCAAGCCATTCAGGGTCATTGAGGCGCGCCCGACCGAGCCCCAGAATATCCATCATGCCAATGATGAGGACCAGCACGGAGTCTTTGTACGATCCGATAAATGTATTCACGATACCGGGTATCGATATCTTCAGCGCCTGAGGCAGGATAACCAGCCGGTGAGCTTGCCAATACGTGAGTCCAAGCGAGTCAGCAGCTTCATATTGGCCAGATGAGAGGCCTTGAAGGCCTCCGCGAACCACCTCAGCGATGTAGGCGGCTGCAAATAGCGTGACCATGATGAGCACGCGAATCAACAGATCAAAGGTGGAGCCGGGCGGGAGGAAATATGTCAGCATCGTCGATGCGACAAACAGCAGGGTAATGAGAG
>RGTL01000202.1 GCA_010025385.1 Gammaproteobacteria bacterium
ATGCTGGGATACCTCGCGAATATCTGTTCCGTTAATCGTAATCTGCCCGGACTGAGGATCATAAAACCGAAGCAGCAGGCGACAGACGGTCGATTTGCCAGATCCTGTAGGACCCACAATGGCTGTGGTCGTGCCGGGCGCGACGGAAAAACTGATCCCCTGCAAAATCGTGCGATCTGACTCGTAGCCGAATATGACGTTACGAAATTCAATCCCCCCATTATGCTCGGGTAACGTTAGCGCGCCCTCGGCATCGGCGATCTCCGGCTTCTCGTCAATTAACGAAAAAAGATTCTCCATGTCGACCAACGCTTGGCGAATCTCGCGATACACGGTTCCCAGCATGTTGAGGGGAATCGCGAGCTGCATCAGGTAGGTATTCACCACGACAAAGTCGCCCACCGTCATAGCGCCGTCGCGAATATCGAATGCCGCGAGAACAAGCATGGCGGTGACGCCTAAGGTTATGACGGCCGCTTGCCCCACGTTCAAGAGCGAGAGACTTTCGCGGGTACGGATTGCTGCTTTTTCGTATTGGCCAAGGGCATCGTCGAGGCGCGCGACCTCGTGCCGCTCGTTATTGAAGTAGCGAACGGTTTCAAAGTTTAGAAGCGAGTCGACCGTTCGGGTGCCGATGTCATTTTCGGCCTCGTTCATCTGTCGGCGGATGCGCGTGCGCCATGTCGTAATGACGAAGGTGAGCCAGACATACGCAGCAATCGTGACCACCGTAACCAGCGTGTAGGCGAAGCCAAAAAGAATCCACAGGATGGCGCCCACCAACAAGACCTCAATCAGAGTAGGGGCGATATTAAATGCAACAAACGAGAGCAGGAACTGAACGCTGTTCGTACCTCGATCAATAAACCGGTTGAGCGCACCCGTTTTTCGAGAGAGGTGAAAACGAATCGATAACGAGTGCAGATGGTCAAAGACCTGTCTCGCCAGCGTACGCACCGCATGCTGGGCCACCCGCGCAAACAGTGCGTCGCGTAGCTGGTTGAAAGCCAGTGTAGAAAGACGAAAAAGTCCGTAGGCCAGGATAACGGCGAGCGGGATACCGAGCCAGAGATTATCTGCCGTCTTGAGAGAGCCGAGTTGGTCGACGGCATCGCCCAGCAGAAGGGGAACCACCACGTTCGTGGCTTTGGCCAGGATGAGACAGATAAGCGCTACCACTACTCGCGTCCGAAGATCGGAGCGACCCTCTGGCCAGAGGTACGGCAGCAAGGTCGCCAGGGTTCGGGTGGAGTTGGATGAAGAAGATAAAGACATAAAAAAAGAGGGGGCGCGATCTCGGGCGCCGCTGCGCAGGGATCTAAGCGTCCGATTTAGCCGTGCCAGACCAACGCGGGCTCATCCATGAGGGCGGCCTGCTCTCGCAGATCGAGAATATGCTGTTCCCAGGCGCGGGTGGTATTAAACCACGGGAACGCCCGCGGAAAGGCAGGGTCCGTCCATCGACGGGCTATCCACGCGAAGTAGTGGATCAGTCGCAAAGTGCGCAGCGCTTCAATGAGGTGCAGTTCTGCCGGGTTGAAATCTGAAAATTCCACGTAACCCTCCAACAGCCAACGCAAGGAGGTCTCCTGCTCATCGCGGGCCCCGGCGAGAAACATCCAAAGATCCTGAACGGCGGGCGCCATACGGGAGTCATCCATATCAACGATGTGAACACCCTGATCGGTCCACAGGATATTTCCCCTATGACAGTCGCCATGGGTTCGTATGAGGGTTAGGTTCGGGCAACGTTCGTAGCACCAGTGCACGCGCTGCATTAAATCCGTACTAAGACTCTCGTAGACCTGGCGCAGTTCGCTCGGAATAAAGTCGTTTTCAAGCAGAAACGCCGAGCAATCAGAGCCAAAGGTCTGATCATTCAGCGCCGGTCGGTGCTGATAAGGCCGCTCGCGCCCGACAGCATGAAGCCGGCCTACGAATCGACCCAACTGACGGAGTTGATCCTGTGATTCAAAATCGGGAGGCCTCCCCCCGCGCCGTTGGAAAAGCGCGTAGCGATAGCCGCATGACTCGAAGAGGGTGTCTCCGGCGGGACCTTTCAGCGGCGGGACCAGGGGAATTTCCTGTTCGGCAAGGGATAGGCTAAAAGCATGCTCCTCGCGGATGGCGGCCTCGCCCCAACGATTCGGCCGATAAAACTTCACGATGATGGGCGACCCCTCCACGAGACCCACCTCGTATACCCGGTTCTCAAAACTGTTCATCTCGAGCAGACGACCATCGACGGGAAAACCCTGGCTCTCCACTGCCTCAAGGATTTGATCGGGGCCAAGAGATGAGTAATCTGCCGGATTCTTCATAGCCGAGTCGTTTTCATTCGCAGGGCCACGACAACCAGCAGGTTACCGATAAAAGCATAGACGCCAAACATGGTGCAGACCCAAGCAATACTGAATCCAAGATCCATCAGCGATCCCATAATGACTGGACCCAGAGCCGATGACAGCACCATAAGAGCGGTATACAGACTTTTGATCGCGCCCAGATTTCGAACGCCGTAAAGCTCGGCCCATAGAGCAGAAATAGAAGTCAGTGCCAGGGCTGAGTGCACCCCCAGAATGACCATGTATACCAGCACGGTAAACGGGTGAGTGGCGAGTGCCAGCAGGAGGCAGCTTAGGATGAGCGGCACCAGCATGCCTTGCGTAACGCGAACGGCCGTAAATCGGTCAATGAGCGGACCGGCGACCAGCATGGTCACCGAGCCTGCTCCCGCGTAAAGGATGTATGTGCCCGTGATCCATTCGCCCGACCATCCTTTGGCCACCGCAATATTGAGGTGGTGGAAAAAGAATGCCGTGACGATCAGGGAGGAGGACAAGATACCCGGGCAAAGCAGATAAAACCGGGCATCACGCAGTACCGCGGCGCGTGTCCACGAGCGCTTGGTGGGCGCGCCCGTGTCCAGCTCGCGGGCCTGCCCATCAATGTGTCGGCGATGAAAGGTATCGTGATCCCGCAATAGCCACAATCCTGCGGGAATTAGCGTAAGCGCGATAAAGATACCGGCGCTTGCGTAGGTCCAGCGCCAGCCCACTCCAGCGATTAGTAAAACCGCGAGAAAAGGCAAAGCGGCCTCACCGACCGTGTAGCCCATTGCCGCGATGGCGATGGCCCGACCTCGATCTCGATCGAAGTAGCGCGCCATAGAGGTGACCGACACATGGGAAGCCAAACCCTGGCCGGCGTGTCGCAACAAAAATATGGCGAGCACCAGCCCGACAGGTCCGGGTACCCACGCCGTGTAGAGGCAGGCGATAACCAACAGCATGCTTACGGCAATCGCGAAAGGCCGAAGACGAAAACGATCAATTAAAGCGCCGCTTATCGGCAAAAAAACCGCACTTGCCAGCGTCCCCAGGAGGTAAATCGTTCCCCAAAGCGTGTGACTTAAGCCAAATTCGGCCTGAACCGCGGGTCCGAAAACCCCAACAAAGTAGGTCTGCCCAAAGCTCGAATAAAGGGCCATCAGAAAACTGAAGGTCACCAGCCGCCCATTGGTCACAAAGACCTGCTGATATACCGAGACCGTTTTTCTTATGGCGTTCAGCGCGTTCTCCTAAATGGACCCTGGGTCTCAGCCGGTAGGGCAATCAGCGGGGCTCTGGT
>RGTL01000203.1 GCA_010025385.1 Gammaproteobacteria bacterium
ATGTTTACGACCCCGGCTGGCACATCCGATGTTTCAAGGACCTGATAAAAATCCGTCGCCACGAGCGGCGCCTGCTCAGAAGGAATGGCAATAACCGAATTGCCCATAGCAATCGCGGGCGTCACTAAAGACAGCAGTCCAAGAAGAGGGTAGCGATTGGGACACACTACGCCCACCACGCCCAGCGCCTCGGGCATGGCCAGAACGATTTTCCCGGCCGGGGGCTGATGCACCGCACCCTCGTACTTATCACACCAACCCGCGTAAAAAAATACTCGCGCGATCGCCTCGGCTACCTCTCGCTGACCATCGTCGCCCGTTAAATGGGATATGCGATAAGCAAATTCATCGGCCCTGCTTTGAAGATTTTCCGCAAGAAAAAACAAGACCTGTGCCCGACCATGCGCGCTAAGTTTTGCCCACCCGCTCGCGCCATGAGCCGCTTCCACAGCGTTGCGGATATCTTTTCGGTTTCCCTCACCTATTTCACCAACCAAAGCCCCATCCAAAGACGCCACCCGACGGCTGTAACCACCATCCGGTCGGGTTTGTTTTCCACCCACGTATAGCTTGGCCGTCTGATCTAAAAGATCGGACGGGCGGGCTGCGTTGACCTCGCCCGGCATTACGGGCGCCGCCGCATCGGGAGCGATATCGACCCGATGTTTACGATAGGCGGCCAGACCCTCTCGTCCGCCTTCGCGACCGAAGCCCGACTCCCGATATCCCCCAAAGCCACTGGCCGCATCGAATTCGTTGGTTGAATTGATCCAGACGACGCCCGCTTTTACCTTCGAAGCCACATCCAACGCAACATTGATGTTTTCGCTCCAGATACTTGCGGCTAGGCCATATCTCGTATTGTTGGCGATCTCGATCGCTTCCGCGTGCGTTCTGAACGTCATGGAGACCAGCACGGGTCCAAATACTTCTTCGCTGGCAATCCTGTGCGCCGGCGAGACCTCGGTAACCAAGGTTGGGTGAAAATAAGACCCTTGGTCAGGTAGCGGATGCTCGGCATGCCAACAGGTCGCACCCTCCTGAATGGCGCCATCGACATAAGCCTGAATGGTTCGCAGCTGACTGGGGTGAACGATAGCGCCCATATCGATTGATTTGTCCAACGGATCGCCTACTCGCAACGTCTGCATTCGGCGGCGCAGCCGAGCCAGGAAATCATCCTCGATCGATTCCTGAATCAGCAGCCGTGATCCGGCGCAACAGACCTGGCCCTGGTTGAACCAGATGCCATCAACCACGCCCTCGACGGCGCCATCCAGATCCGCATCTGCAAAAACGATAAAGGGTGATTTGCCGCCGAGCTCCAGGGTGAGCCCCTTCCCACTGCCGGCGCTAACCTCCCGTATCTCACGACCCACATCGGTCGAACCGGTGAAGGCGATCTTATTGATGTCGTTATGAGCTATTAGCAGACGGCCGGTTTCACCGTCACCGGTCACGATATTCAAAACGCCGTCAGGCAACCCGGCGTAGCGAGTCAGCTCCGCAAAGCACAACGCCGTAAGACTTGTATATTCAGCGGGCTTGAGAACCACGGTATTGCCGGCGGCGAGAGCGGGCGCCACTTTCCACGCGAGCATCAGCAGTGGAAAATTCCAGGGGATCACCTGACCCACGACACCATAAGGACTGGTCTCGGGGAATTCGGACTCCACGAGATTTGCCCATCCGGCGTGATGATAAAAATGACGGGCCACGAGCGGGATGTCGATATCTCGGGTTTCGCGTATGGGCTTACCGTTGTCCAGTGTTTCAAGCACAGCCAGCAGTCGGGCGTGTTTTTGAATCTGCCGCGCGAGCGCATAAAGACAGCGCGCACGTCCTTCAGGACCCAGTTGCCGCCAGGGTTCTAGCGCTCGGCGGGCGGCGCGCACCGCTAAATCGATATCTGCGGCATTCGCCGTACCCACCTTAGCAAGACATTCAGATGTCGCTGGATTAATCGAATCAAAAACGCGGGCAGGCGCCGTCCAATCGCCGTCTATCCAATGACCAAACGTGCCGCCGTGCTGACCTATCCACGCTTTTGCAAATGACGCGTCCTCTGCGGCCGGCCCGTAGTCCATCTGCTCGAAAAGTTCTCGCACCCTAGACATCGGGCTACCCCATCGCATGCCGGTGCGCGGCGGAGTAGCGGCCCGTTACAAAATGCTCAAGCTGTCGCGAGATATCCCCTAACAAACCAGAGGCGCCAAGTCGAAAATAGTCGGCGTTCATCCACTCATGGCCAAGCTCTTCCTTCATTAAGGTGAGATACGAAAGCGCGTCTTTCGCCGCGCGGATGCCTCCCGCGGGTTTGAAGCCCACTTTGACTCCATGACTCTGATGGAACTGCCTAATTTGACGCAACATCACTAGACTCACCGGCAAATTCGCGTTAACCCCCTCTTTGCCCGTAGAGGTCTTGATGAAGTCTGCACCTGCCATCATTGCAACCAAGCTCGCTTTAGCAATGTTGCTGAAACTTACCAGATTACCTGTGCCAAGAATCGTCTTCAGGTGGGCCCCTTTCGCAGCTTCACGAAACGCACAAATCTCATCGTAAAGTGCCTGCCACTGGCCCGTCAGCACCCAGCCCCTGCGGATGACGATATCGATCTCGGTGGCCCCTTCTTCACAGGCTGCCGTTACCTCCGCTATCCGAGTCGACAGTGGCGTTAGGCCGTCGGGAAATCCAGCGGCAACAGAGGCCACAGGTATGAAGCTGCCTCGCAAATTCTCTACCGCTTCTCTTACCAGTGAGGGATACACGCAGACCGCTCCTACCTTGAGATCTTCGGCCCCCAGGGCAGCCGCCAGATCAGACCGAAGCGGTATTCTTGCTTTTGCGCACAGCCGTCTTACGGTCCCGGGCGTATCGGCGCCATCTAAAGTGGTCAGATCAATGCAGGTCATCGCCCGCAAGAGCCATGCCGCCTGCCACTCTTTTTTCACCGTTCGTCGTCCGGCGAGCGTTGCGCAGCGACGCTCTACTGCGCTTCGATTTACGCGCACGCGCGCCACGGCATCGAGATCCAAAGGCCGAATGAGATTTGCAACCGGAGCACCGTGTGACGGCTGTAAAGATTCAACCAGCTTAATCGATGGATCGCTCATAGCAAAAGCCTTACAAACGACTTAAAAAATTCGGCAACAATCGGGTTAATCGCGGCGCGGCCTCTGCCGCCCCCGCAAGCGTCTGCTCATGCGAGAGACCGGACTGCATCCCGGCTGCATAGTTGGTGATCACGGCAACCGCCGCGACACGCATGCCGCAGTGCCGGGCGACCAGCGTTTCCGGCACGGTCGACATCCCCACCGCGTCAGCGCCCAACACACCAAACGCCCGTATTTCCGCCGGGGTTTCAAAACTCGGTCCTAGGCACCAAAGATAAACGCCCTGATGCAGCGTTAGATCCTCGGCAGCCGCCGCCTGGCTCAGAAGAGCTTGTAGTTTATGGTCATAGGCCTGGCTCATGTCAGTAAAGCGGGGCCCAAGACGCTCGTCATTCGCACCGACCAGAGGGCTCAACCCGGTCCAGTTAATATGATCCGTCAGCATCATCAGAC
>RGTL01000204.1 GCA_010025385.1 Gammaproteobacteria bacterium
CTTGAAAAATTTATTTCCGCCCAAGAAAACCCTTTTGATGGGGAGGAAAATGAGATTGCCAATCTTCTTCAGGCCTACACTGATTCCATTTACTACACCCGACGCTTGTGCGAATCCTGCTTAGCAACGACGATGGCTATCTCGCCCCGGGTTTGGAGGCCTTGCACCGCAGTATTTCGACGGTAGCGGACACGCTTGTCGTTGCCCCGGACCGCAATCGAAGCGGCGCGAGTAACTCCCTGACCCTGACTCGCCCCTTACGGGTATCTCGCGCTCCGAACGGCTTCATGTTTATCGATGGGACGCCAACCGATTGTGTTCACATTGGTCTCACCGCGTTGATGGACCCAGAGCCGGATATGGTGATTGCAGGAATTAACCATGGGTCAAATCTTGGCGACGACGTGCTGTACTCCGGCACCGTTGCGGCAGCGATGGAGGGTCGCTACCTCGGCCTTCCGGCTCTGGCTATCTCACTTGCAGGACAAAACCCGACCCATTACGAGACCGCGGCGGGCGTAGCGGTTGAGCTGCTTGAGCGGCTGAGCACCAGCCCTTTACCGAGGGACATGATCCTTAATGTGAACGTTCCTGACCGCCCTAAGGCTGAGATAAAGGGGTTCCGGATCGCAAGACTCGGAAACCGCCATAAGTCGGAGCCGGTCGTTCGCTCCCGCGACCCCTCCGGCCGGGAGATTTTCTGGGTCGGACCTGCGGGCGAGGAGCAGGATGGCGGTCCGGGAACGGATTTCTACGCCATCTCCGAGGGGTATGTCTCCCTAACGCCGCTGCAGGTCGATTTGACGCGCCATGAACAGCTCAATTTGCTTCGAGAGTGGCTGCCTGAGTCGAGCGGCTAGTGCCTGTTTCGATATCCAAATTTGGCGGATTCGTATCGCAACGGCCTCGAGAGCGCATGATCGATAGATTGCGCGAGAGGGGTATAGTCAGCGAGGCTGTGCTCGCCGCGCTTCGTACCGTTCCCCGCCATGATTTTGTCGAGGAAGCTCTCAAGGGTCGCGCCTATGAGGATACCGCCTTGCCTATCGGATTCCGCCAGACGATTTCTCAGCCGTACCTGGTTGCCCTGATGACAGAGCAGCTGATGGCTAAGAAAAGCAAACTCCGATCAGTGCTTGAGATCGGAACCGGATCCGGTTACCAAACGGCCGTGCTGTCTTGCGTGACCACAAAGGTCTTCACCGTTGAGCGGATCGCGGCGCTCAGCAACCGCGCCGAAAATCTTTTGTCCGCTATGGGCATTACAAACGTCAGGTTTCGAGTAGCCGACGGCTATCAGGGCTGGAAGACGCAGCGGCCGTTTGACGGGATAATCATGACGGCAGCCGCCCTCGCGGTCCCGCCCGATCTTCTATTGCAACTTGCAGACGGCGGGGTTCTGGTTGCACCTGAAGGCGATGAGCGCCAACAGACCCTCGCGACGTGGACGCGACAGGGCGGCCACTTTCAACGCCATGATCTAGTGAACGTGACCTTCGTGCCGATGTTGACGGGAGTAGAGCATTGAAAATATTTTCTCGACTGTATGACTGGGTATTGGGCTGGGCAAAGCATCCCCATGCCAGTCGATACCTGGCCGCTTTGTCGTTCGCGGAATCATCATTTTTCCCGATCCCGCCGGATGTGATGCTTGCGCCCATGGCCCTTGCACGTCGAGACCGAGCCTGGGGGTTCGCATTTATCACTACCTTCTGGTCGGTTCTGGGCGGGGCCTTGGGTTACCTTATTGGCATGTTCTTGTTTGATGTGCTCGCGCAGCCGCTTATTTCGTTTTATGACGCCTCAGAGGCTTTTGCAACGGCCCAGGAGAAGTTCAAAGCCCACGGGGTCTGGATAGTGTTTATTGCCGGTTTCACCCCGATCCCATACAAGATTTTTACGATCTCGGCGGGTCTGGCATCCATGGCGTTCCTCCCTTTCGTTGTGGCCTCCCTGATAGGGCGAGGGGCGCGATTTTTTCTTGTCTCTGCGCTTATCTATTTCGGCGGCGAGCGTTTCGAGAGCGGGTTGAGGCGTTATGTGGATCTGATTGGTTGGTTGGTGATTGCTCTGATCGTAGTGGGACTAGGTGTTTATTACGGGATCAAATGAGGCGATATTGATGAGATCGGGAATTTTGCTGGGCGCACTGCTGGTACTCATCGGGTGCAGTGGCGCGCCGGTGGTACCGGTTAGCGATCTCACCGCAACCCGTTCTCCCTATGCCGCGCGCGTTGTGCGTGAGGGTGATACTTTGTATACGATCGCCTGGGAGGCCGGTCTCGATTATCGGGACGTCGCTCGTTGGAACGACCTTGAGCCACCTTATGCGCTGAAGGTCGGACAGCGTATCGCGTTGGGCGGGGCATCAAAAAACGTGACTCAGGCGCCAGAGCCGGCCCAGACAGCACCGAGCCAGGCGACCACGGTCCAAGCGGAGGAGGTTGTGGTATCCCAAACGCCGACGGCGACCACCCCGGTTGCCCCAAGCGCTGATCAGAGCCTGCCCAAGCGCGTTCAAACCGCGCATGGGTGGATATGGCCGGCGGAGGGCGAACTGATCGCCCGATTTGACGAGGAACGTAACAGCAATGGCATTGATATTGCCGGCATCGATGGCGATCCCGTCCGGGCAGCTGCCGCAGGGAAGGTCGTGTATGCGGGGACCGGTCTTCGAGGTTACGGGCTACTACTCATTATTAAGCATGACGAGACCTACCTCAGCGCCTATGCCCACAATCGCGTGGTCACCGTCCAAGAGGGGGATACGATCGATAAGGGCCAAATCATCGCGGAGATGGGGCAGACCGGCACCGACTCCGTACGCCTGCACTTTGAAATCCGACGCGATGGACAGCCGGTCAATCCTTTGTCTTACCTGCCGCCGAACTAGGGTTACCGAGCTAAAGGGGTAGGATCACGGCCGCCGCTACGGCCCGATCATCCATCGCCAACACGTTATAGGTAGAACATGCAGCGCGGGACGTCATAAAGTCGATACTCCTCCCGTCACGTGCCATGGTCTCCAAAAGCGCGGAATCCGGTAGAAACATCGCCGAACCGGTGCCGAGCAACAACACGTCCCAATCTTCCTTGAATAGCTCCTCAATGACTGACGCGGTGAGTTCCACAGTGTCACCGACAGGCCAGACAACCGGGGGGCGACCCGGCAAGAGAAGAAAACTTTCGGTTACCGATTGTCCCTGAATCGTCACGACACCAGATCGAAAGCCTTCGATTAGCGTGTGGGTCTCACTTGTTTCGATTGTCAGATCCATGGACTTAATGGTTAACGAACGGGAAGGTTTAAGTGTCGCACTAACTGGCGGCTTGCAAAAGGACAAGAAGATTCGGCGATTGCGATAGAATCGGCGCTTTGCCGCGCGGGCGCGGACCGACACTTTATTTTCAGGCAAAACACGCTATGAAACCGGTACAGGTTGGGGTCATTGGGCTCGGCACCGTCGGATCAGGCACGGTGGACGTGCTGATTCGAAACGGGACTGAGATTGCCCGTCGGGCGGGCCGTGAAATTCAGGT
>RGTL01000205.1 GCA_010025385.1 Gammaproteobacteria bacterium
GGGCTCTCTTGCCCACCATAATCCCAGGAGCACCAGGGCAAGTGCGATCGCGTGGTACATCTGAAAGCGCTCGCTCAGCAGCACAACGCCAAAAAGTGCAGAGAATATTGGGGTGAGATTCACAAAAACACCGCTTCTGCCGGGACCGATGAGATCGACGCTGCGCAAAAAGAAGATCTGGGCCAAAAAAGAAGGAAATATCGTTACGTAGGCGATAACGATCCACCCGGTGGCATCTGGCCAGATCACCGACCCCTCCCACCACTCATAAATTGCAAACGGGGCAGACAAAAAAGCGCCCGCGATGGCGAAGTAAGTGAAAAGCACAATTCCTGAGACCGCCGGTCGACTCTTAAGCCCGAGGGTATAACCGGCGTAGAGCACGCAGGCTCCGGCCATCATGAGATCGCCTCGATTGAGCACGAGATCTGCCAACTGCGAGGGCACCCCGCGAAGCGCCACCGTCACAACACCTACCAGACCGACCACAACGCCTAGCACCTGTAGCGCCGTGATGCGGGTACCGTACATAAAGAAGGCGCCAATCAATACCACAATGGGGATCGCCCCCTGCAGGATGCCAATATTGACCGCGGTGGTGTGGTGCGCGGAGAAATAAAAAAGAAGGTTAAAGGCGGCAAGGCCTAGCGCGCCCATGGCAATAATGTAGATCCACTTGGTCCGCAGGACCGGCCAGGCGTGTTGCATCTGACGCGCGTACACCAGCGGCAAAAACAACATGAGAATACCCCATCGGGAGAACGTCAGAAGCGAGGGCGACACGTTCCCCACCGCTACCTTGCCGGCAACGGTATTGCCCGCCCAAAAGAGCGTGGTCAAGGTCAACAAAATGACCGGCTGAGACCAGAACCAGTTGAGTATTTTTTTCATCTAACGAGGTGGTCTTTTCTTGGCGTCATCAGGCGTTGTTATGGAACTGATTGGCCAGTTCCTCAAGCTCTGACCAGCGCGACAGATGTCGCTCAAGCTCGGCTTCCAGATCCGCCAGCTGATCCAGCACCGGCTGGGTGTCTGTGAAGGGCTGCTCATAAAAGCCCGGCGCAAGCGTCTGCGAGCGAACCCGCTCAAGGCCAGACTCAACCGATTCGATGACTTCAGGCAATTGATCGAGTTCGCGCTGCAGTTTATAGGAAAGCTTACGGCCTGCCTTGGGAGCGCTATCGCTTACATCTGGGGCGAGCGGTTGGGCTCTTTTTCGGGTCGCCGATTCGCCGGTCGCAAGGGCTTTGCCCTGGCGCACCCAGTCGCTGTAGTTGCCCACGTACGAGTGCACCAGACCGTCGTCTTCAAAGGTCAGAATGCTGCTGACGGTGTTATCCAGAAAAGCTCGATCATGGCTCACCACGATCAGCGTGCCGGAATACTCCTGCAGTTTCTCCTCCAGCACTTCGAGTGTTTCAACGTCGAGATCGTTGGTCGGCTCGTCAAGAATCAACAGATTGGCAGGCTGGGTAAACAATCTCGCCAGAATCACCCGATTTCGCTCTCCGCCGGAGAGCGCCCGAATAGGCGTGAGCGCCCGCTTGGCGGTGAACAAAAACCCGCGAAGGTAGCCCACCACATGGCGCGGCTTGCCGTTCAGCGTTACGTATTCTCGCCCATCGCCCACAATCTGGGCCACGGTCTTATCCAGATCCAGATCACGGCGGTGCTGATCGAAGTAGCCGAGCTGCACATTAACGCCCAGCTTGACGGTGCCGCGCGAGGGCGTCAGCTCGCCCAACAGAAGATGCAGCAGGGTGCTCTTGCCCACCCCGTTATTGCCGACAAGGCCAATGCGGTCACCGCGACGAATACGGAGCGAGAAGTCCTTGATCAGCAGATCCTCACCATAGCCGAATGCCACATTCTTGGCATCCAGCACCTTTCGCCCCGAGTTCTCCGCCTCTTCAATATGAACGCGGGCGCGGGCTTCGATATTCACGCGTTGCGCGCGTTCTACACGCATGGCCTCAAGTGCACGCACGCGTCCCTCGTTCCGGGTGCGGCGCGCCTTGATGCCCTGACGAATCCAGGCCTCTTCTTCCTCCAGTTTTCGGTCGAACTCACTGTTGGCTTCTTTCTCGGCGGCCATGGCCTCCTCGCGGCGCCGCAAAAAATCACCGTAATTGCCCGGCCAGCTTCGAAGCTTGCCGCGATCAATCTCCACAATGCGGGTCGCCAGACGCTGCAAAAACGCCCGATCATGCGTGATGAAAAGTACCGCACCTGAAAAGCCCGCGATACGGTTTTCAAGCCACGAGATGGCAGCAAAATCCAGATGGTTGGTGGGCTCGTCGAGCAGCAGAAGGTCTGGCTTGGCGACCAGTGCACGAGCCAGCGCCGCGCGTCGGCGCCAGCCGCCGGAGAGGGTTGCCATCGGCTGAGCCGGATCCAGTTCCATCTCGGTGCAGATCGACTCGACCTGCTGCTGCGGATGCCATCCGCCGTGAGCGTCAATGTGCGACTGCAGCTCCTGCAATGCCCGAAGGCCGTGCGCATCCGTGGCGGCGTCGGCCTGTTGGCGATACTGCTCGGTCAGGGCAATAATGTCCGAGAGCCCCTCGGAGACAAAGTCACCCACTCGCCTGCCTTCGTCCTCCGGCATCACTTGCGCGAGCTCGCTGATGCAAATGTCCCCCAAGCGGCGCACTTCCCCTTCATCGGGCTCCTGCTCGCCGCTGACCAGACGAAGCACGGATGTTTTGCCTGCGCCGTTACGGCCGATAAGACAAACCCGCTCGCCGGGCTCGATGGACAAATCAGCCTCGCGCAGGATTTTTCGCGCGCCAAAGGCGAGGCTGACGGCATCGAGACGAACGAGGAACATGGCGAGATACGTACGCTTATTCAGACGCGGGGAATAGTTAAATTTTACCTGACGACGGACTCAGGATTCGTGCCCGGCGAACCATGATCTGATGATCGGGTGTGAAAAGAATTTCTGGTGGCATTAAAAATGTGTGTAAGAGGATAGATTGCGTCGCATTTTCAGTCGCTTGGCCTTCTCAGGGGACGATGAAAAGCGTAGACTTCGCCACCGCATCCCCCGCCTCTTTTAGATCTTCCCGTGCGATTTGCCCTTTCCATCATGCGAGCGCTTTCGGCGCTGATGATCTCTGTTTCGTTGCTGATGTTCGGCAACAGCATCACCTCCACCCTACTCGCGCTGCGCGCGAATCTCGAGGGGTACTCCAACGAGATGATCGGCTTAATCGCCTCGGGCTACTTTCTGGGCTTTGCCATCGGCACGTTTCGCTCCGGGCCGCTGATTAACCGCATTGGGCACATCCGCACCTTCGCCGCGCTTTCCGCGGTCGCCTCAGCCGCCGTGATGATGGTTTTAATCACATCAAACGCGTGGGCATGGGTCTTTTTGCGGGCTGTGATGGGCGCGGCCGCGGCCGGGCTATTTGTGGTGGTCGAGAGCTGGCTCAATAACCGCGCGACCAATAATTCACGCGGGATTTTGCTCTCCATGTACATCATGATCGGGTACGTGGCGTCGGCCTTTGGCCAGCAGACGATCAAATTTGGAGA
>RGTL01000206.1 GCA_010025385.1 Gammaproteobacteria bacterium
AATTCGGTTTGCCATGTCTATGGAACTCGCCCGTTCCGAACAAAGGCGGGTGATTGCAGTGCTAATAATCACTGGCTCGCAATTCCGACTTTAGGCCAGGCCCTTCATAACAATCACCATGCATTTCAGAATGCTGCAATGCTGAATTTCTCTTGGTGGCATATTGATCCAGCTGGATATGTACTTTGGTTGATGCAGAAATTGGGTTTGGTTTGGGACCTGAAACGCCCTTCAGCTAAACGTTTAGGAGATAGAAGGCTCGTCTAGGGTTAGCGCAGTGCGAATTGACCCGTTGGGCCAATTTCTAGGTGATATCTATGACATCACCGGTAATCGCCCGATAAGTTCATATTTTCAGGAGCGCTGGATGCCGTATGGCAGTTTCGTCAGTCGCGCGTATTCCCCTGCATCAATCATTATTCCCCGTTCTAAGAAATCGAGCATCATATCCATCTGATCGAGGCCCCAGAATCGTTGCTCGTCGATAACGAACGTAGGTACGCCGTATACCCCGTCTTCAATTGCGCTTTCGGTATTGCTTATTAATTCCGTTTTGACCTTAGGATCTGAGAGAAGTTGATCCAGATGGGTAACGCCGAGACGCTTAGCTAAACCCTGAATCGCTTCCGCCTGATGAACTGGAGGACATTCGCCCCAAAGAAAATTAAAAATATCGTGGATACCCTGGGTGGTGCTACCGAGGGCGATGCATAATCTCAAGTACGAAAGCGGGTTAAATGGATGGGCTTGTGGCACCTGAAATGGAATATCATGGGTATCGGCATACCACTGGCAGAACTTATAAGTATCGAGGCGTTTGGGTTCTAACTCAGCAGGACCTTTATGCCCCCACTTTTTTAGCAGTCCTGCAAACAAGACAGGAATCATTTCGACCTCAAAAGAGTGTTTTGCTTGCTCAAGCCTTTTCAACTGTAAATATGAAAAAGGCGATATAAAGTCAAAATACCATTTAATGCGTTTGGACATAATCTTTCTTTTTTGATTTTTTTAAACCTTGGAGATGAAGATTACAGCTTAGGAGTAAGGTTTGAAACATCATTATCTATTTGCTGTCGTGGCGCCGCTTTTTTGGAGTATCGCGGGCGTGGTGATTAAATCTCTGGAGGTCGCTACCGAATGGCAGATTAATTTCTATCGATGCGGCTCACTTGCGTTATTTGTGGCCTTAGTCATTTTATTTCGGTATCGTCGGTCGAGCTGGTTTGTGGTGCGCGCCGGGGGTGCGAAAGCGTGGCTCGCGGGCTTACTTTTGAGCGGGGCGATGGTGTGTAACGTCGTCGCGCTGAGATACACCACAGTGGCTGTTGCGGTTTTCGTGATGGCTGCGGCGCCGGTTTTTGCTGCGCTGCTCGCAAAGATATTTCTGGGTGAACAAACAGACCGCAGGGTCTGGGCAAGCATTGGCCTGGCGTTCATAGGAATTGCGGTGATGGTGGGTAGTCGGCTTCAAGTAGGCGACACCGTGGGCGTTGGGGTGGCATCTTTGGGTATCGTATTCTTCGGTGCTTACACGGTGACACTGAGAGTGGGCAAACACCTGGACATGACGCCGGCCGTTTTCTACGGCGGGCTTATCGGCGCAACCGTTGGAGGGGTGATGAGCCTTATAACGGGTGTGGGTCTGTGGATCCCGCTCTCCGAAGTGCTCTGGTGTTCCATGTTGGGTGTGGTGCAGCTGGGTTTGGGCAGCGTTCTTTTTGCTCTGGCGGCCCAGTCGGTGCCTGCCGTTCAGCTGACCCTTTTCTCTCTCGGCGAGCCGGTTCTGGCACCGCTCTGGGTGTTTTTTGTTTTTGGGGAAGTGCCCACCTGGGCTACTCTCTTAGGCGGCGCTGTATTGTTCAGCGCTTTGGGGCTTCAGATTTCAGCAAGGCGCTCAGCGGATTAGGGTCTCAGACCCGTGCCGCGGCGCGTTTAGCCCAAAGATGCAGAAATATCGCGGCCGCGATGCCCGAAGCACTGAACAGCATGCACATGACGAGAATCTGATACCGGGCCGCGATCAGAGGCGAAACGCCTGAGAGCACCTGACCGGTCATCATTCCGGGCAGTGAGACTAGGCCCACGGCCATAAGCGAATTGACCAGCGGGATCATGGCAGTTTGCAGGGCTGTAAAGCGAGCCTCTGACGGTTTCATGCCCCGATTCCTCTCGGACTCAAAACGCTCCGCTGCAAGACTCACCGAATTCATGGCATTGGAGAAGATCATGCCGGCAAGCGGGATCACGTATCGGGGTTCATACCACGGGTCAACGCCAATCACCCATTGTGTCGCCAGGTAGAGAACCGGCAGGCCGCCGAGGACGATCGCGGCAAAGGATATAAGGTAAAGACGATACCCCGATGACTCAAGCGGCCGTAGCGCAATCCCGCTCGCCGCCGAGATCATGATGAATAAGACGAGCGAGACCAGGATCGGACTATCGGTCTCGAACAGAAAAACCAGAACGTAGCCGACAGCGAGGAGTTGCGCGAGCATGCGCACGATACCCTGCAGGGTAGATCGGGGAGAAATGGACCATCGCCACTGAATGAAAATGACCGCGGCGACGGGAATCAGGATGAGCGCCAGCCTCGACAGAGATATAGGCTCTACGACCGTTCCCATTTACAGGGTCCTGTCGGCTTTTTAGAGAACGGCTAGAAAGGTGAAGCGGATAGTTACCGCTTACGGCTAGGCCTTCTTTTTAGGGATCGTGCGCAGATTGAGATCTTCAATCAGGGTGGCACAGTACTGAGACACTTCCTTTTTTGTGCCCTGTCGATACCCGGTCACAGAAGAGACGGAGTTGGCCACAACGTATCGATAGCAGGTCCCGTCCGATCCACCGCTGGGTAGTTCGGATTTCTCGATCGTCACCACGTTGTAACAGAGGTGCGCAAAATCTTCTTTGTTTAGGACTGGATCGGCTTTTTTCATGGACGTCCTGGGCGGGGTGATTCGGTGACAGTGATGAGCGGGCGGGGCCGCTACGAGCGCCTGGTCCCTCTAATCTGGGGCGCAGGATTATAACACGGTTTGCTTATATTGCCCCGTGGCGGGGGCATTTCCCCGTTAACCCAACCGGTGTAGCAAAAAGTGGCTCCGAAGCCAAACCGCTTAGCGATTGGCTTTGTGAATCGCACGCCGGGCTGTACCCAGAGCCGCTTCGTGCACCGCTTCTGACAAGGTCGGGTGCGCATGGACGGTTCGCGCAAGGTCTTCGGCGCTTGCCTCCATCGCCATGGCAAACGTGGCCTCGTTAATAAGTTCGGAGGTCTGCGGGCCGATCATGTGGACCCCCAAAATTCGATCCGTCTGTCCGTGCGACAGGATTTTAACAAAGCCGATCGTGTCGCCTACTGCCTTTGCCCGGCCGGAGGCGGCGAAGGGAAAGATTCCTGAATTAAAAGGGGTCTGACTTGATTTGAGGTCAGACTCCGACGCACCC
>RGTL01000207.1 GCA_010025385.1 Gammaproteobacteria bacterium
CGCCACCATCCGCGCGAGCGTTGTTTTGCCCGTGCCAGGGGGTCCCCAAAGAATCATCGAGTGGATGCGTCCGGCATCAAGCGCCTCTCGAAGGCCTGTGCCCGGGCCGATCAGATGACCCTGCCCCATCACCTCATCGAGCGTATGCGGGCGCATGCGCTCGGCAAGCGGCTGATAGCGCTGGCTCGCTGTTGACGAGCTCAAGTCAAATTCCGTCTGTGACACCACGGTATCCTTGAGTCATCCGGATCGCGCAGGATCGGGCGATCCGTTGCCGATCACCTGGCGGAAAGTGAGATTGATACGTGGCGAAACCGGGCGACGGGTCTTGGGTACGCTGTGCCGCCAATCGCGCTGAACGCCTTCGCGCATCACCAGAAGCGAGCCGTGTTCCAGGGTAAACGCATGGGTCGACGTGGGTTTATGTCGCCGATGCTTGAATAAAAACCGCCGACTGCCGCCAAGGCTGAGTGAGGCAATTACCGGATCGACTCCGAGTTCAGGCTCATCATCACTGTGCCATCCCATACCGTCCTCGCCGTCGCGATAAAGATTGAGCAGCACGCTGTTAAAGACCGTACCGCAATAACGCTCAAGATTTTTCCGCACCGCAGAAAGCTCGGCCGTCCAGGGCAACGGCTCGTTAACAAGGCCTGAGTATCGATAGGTTTTTCCGGGATCTCCATACCAGGCGGCGAGCCGCGGTGAATCGACCCAGCGACCGTAGATAAAAAGTCGCGGCTGATGCCATTGAATCGTTGTGTTTAGCGTCTCAAAAAGAGACGAGGCCTCGTTCAAGTCAAGAAACCCCGGGCAATAACGAACCTGAGGGCTGTCTGACGACACCATGGCAAATCCCGGGCGACCCTTGACGATCATCGAGCACGTTCGGCGACCGCGGCCGCGGCCGGAGAGGTCACAAATGCGGATCCGACGGACGCCTGTCGCTCAGAATCCCAAAGGGCAATGGACGGACAGCTGAACATGCTGGGAAACACCTGATGCGGCGCCACAGAGACATCTTGAAAAGAATCGCGAAGGGCTGCCTGAATATTTTCCTCAAGCGCTGCATCCATAAGAAGCTGGCCCGAGCCGCTTACATCAATACGTGGCTGATGCATCGCCGACTCAGGGTCCATGCCGAAATCGGTCATAAACGAAATCAACTGCATCACCGAAGAGACAATTCGCCGGCCACCCGACGCGCCAATCGCCGCAACGGATCCGCTCGGAGAAACCGTAATGGCCGGACACATATTGCTCAGGGGCTGTTGATTAGGCATTAACGAGTTGGGTCTGCCCGGCTCGGGGTCAAACCACATGATGCCGTTATTCATGAGCACGCCCGTATGGGGGAGCATCAGTTTAGAGCCAAAAATAGAAAGGAGCGTTTGCGTCAGCGCAACGACATTACCGTGCCGATCGACTACATTGAGATGGGTAGTCGATGCGGAGGCTTTGCCATCCGGACTGTGCCCCATACGCGCTAACCTGTGAGCATAAGAGCGCTCGAGACTCTGGCCGATGGCCGTGTAGTAATCGCCCGCCGGCGAAACCGGACCCGCATCGGTGACCGCTTCAAGGTGCGCAAGCGCCTGAATCAGGGTGGGACCAGCACAAAGGCCGCTGGGAGCAAAAACCTGTCGATCCCGAAAAGGCGCGGCCTCAAGTTCGTGGGTTACCGCTTCATAGGAAGCCAGATCGTCAGAGGTTATTTTGATTCCGACGGATTGACAGTCATCAAGGATTCTTTTTGACAGCTCACCGCGATAAAAGCCTGCAGGACCTTGATCCGAAAGCTGTTGCAGGGTGTCTGCCAGACCATGTATCCGCACGGTGGGCGGCGCCGCTGCCCACTGCCCCATCGGCACATGCCCATCCGGGAGGAATACCGAGCGGCTGGATTCGAACCGCGCGAGATCTTTCGCGCTCGATGCGATCTTGAGGCTTGAATACCAATCGGCGGTAAATCCCTCCCCCGCCAGCTCAATGGCTGGAGCTAACACGTCGGCCCACTGCCAGCTCCCAAACCGCTCCAGAGCCTGGGCGACGCCCGCGACGTATCCCGGGACCGCTACAGAATACGGGCCGAGAACGTTTCGGTTGTCCAACACACCCGGCCAGGCAAACAGATCCGAATCAAAACCGCGACTTAAAGGATAGTCCTCGGGGCGGAGCGATTCGCTGGCGCGCACCCCGAACTCCACCGAATAGCATTTTTTCTCGCGCGCGAGGTAGACGGTCATAAAACCGCATCCACCGATTCCGCTCATCCAGGGCTCAACGGCGCCGAGCGCAAATCCACTCGCGACCGCTGCATCTATCGCGTTTCCACCTCTGGCGAGCACATCGGCGCCGACCTCGGCGGCGCGGGCATGCTGTGACACCACCACCCCGCCGCGGGACTGCACAGCCGGTTTACGAATAGACCAGTGTTCCATAATGAGAGCGAAAAGCGAGTCGCTACCGTTGCCGCTAAAGCGATGGGACGGCGCTCGACCGGTAAATTACGCGCGCAGGATTTTTCCTGGATTCATGATGTTGTCAGGATCCAATGCCTGCTTGATCGATCGCATGACACTGACCGCCTCGCCGTGCTCAGCGATCAGAAAGTCGAGCTTGCCATAGCCGATGCCGTGTTCACCCGTGCAGGTGCCGCCCATCGCCAGCGCCCGCATGACCATTCGCTCATGAAGGGCCTGGGCACGCGCCGTCTCTTCCGGATTTTCTTTATCGACCAGAAGCACCAGGTGAAAATTGCCGTCGCCGACGTGGCCAACGATCGGTGCAATTAATTTGGACTCACGGATATCGCGCTGCGTCTCGCGAATACATTCCGCCAGCTGTGAAATCGGTACGCACACGTCCGTCGCCCAGATCTCGCCGTTGGGCATCAGGGCCTTGCAGGCATAGGCCGCATCATGGCGAGCCTGCCACAGGCGGTTTCGCTCCTCGGTATTGGTGGTCCACTTGAAATCGCTACCTCCCGCCTCAGCGGCCAACTCCTGAACGATTTGGGACTGCTCTTCGACTCCCCGCTCGGTTCCATGAAATTCCAGGAAAAGCGTAGGCGCAATCGCGAGATCGGTTTTGGAGTACCGGTTGATGGCATCAATCTGAACTTCGTCGATGAGTTCAATGCGGGCGATGGGGACCCCAAACTGGATCGTGGAGATAACGGTGGATACCGCGCTGTCCAGATCCGGGAATGTGCATACCGCAGAGCCTATGGACTCTGGAATACCGTAGAGCCTTAGCGTGATCTCCGTAATAACGCCCAGGGTTCCCTCTGATCCGACGAAGAGTCGGGTTAAATCGTATCCGGCGGCCGATTTTCTGGCCCGTCGTGAGGTCTTGATCACCCGCCCGTCAGCCAGAACCACGGTCAGCGCGAGCACGTTTTCTCGCATTGTGCCGTACCGAACGGCGTT
>RGTL01000208.1 GCA_010025385.1 Gammaproteobacteria bacterium
TCAGTCGAGCGCTTGGACTCATGCGCGCCCTCCGCGCTCACCAGGAGCAAGCGCGTGTTCTCTGATCGTGGGCGCCTCACTGAGGGCATTTGAACCAAAATGCCGCCGCCCCGCGGCTTGCTAAGAAACTCCGCGGTCGCGGCGAGCACCCAAAGCGGTTCATCTAACTCGAGATCCCGATGCAGGAGTACCAGAGTCGCCGCCACCAACTCAGGGCAATCCACATCGTAAAAACAACTGTTTTCCGATCCCACTAAACGCCCAATCTGCAGGCGATCGCCGAGTTGAGCAAGAAGATAGATACTGGAGACTTGTGTCTTCTTGCTCGGGTCGACCGGATTCGCATTCGAGACCGCGTAAAACGCATGAGGCGCTCGCCCCTCATCAAGGGAGCGCATGGCGGCCAGTGCCTGATCAAAGCCGCTGCGGCCGCACGCCTGCAACCACAACGCGGCAGGTGCAAGGTCTTCAAGCAGGCCGATGGGAACCCCTACCCCGCAGCCGGCTTTGATAAGAAGAGTTTTCGCTTCGCTTACGGACTGCCGCATTAATGGACCGACGGCAAAGTCGAAAGCCACCAATCATCAGCCGAATCCGAAGCAATTTCGTCGGGTAAGGGTGCTCCCTGGAACATGGTGATCCGCGTCCAAAGCGAAGACTTGGGATCAAACTTTGCAGCGCCAAAGCAGGCCAGTTTGAATCGTAAAATGTCTAAGGGTGAGGTTCCCTTCGCAATCAAGTTATCCTGAATCTCCGCATACTCCAATGCGCCGGCGGATTGCGCCCGTCTCACCAGGTGCCGGTACTGCGGCATATCGAGCAGAAACTGAGCAAGTGTCTCCTCCGCATCGTAGCCCTTCAAAGCCTTGCGAAGACTTGAGATGTCCCGGGCGATGGCCACCGGCATCTCCTGATCTGCACCTGGATCCGTCCATCGGTTGCCGAACCTCGGTTCCAGTTTATTCTCGGACACGTACCAGAAATGCTGGTTCTGCTCGTCACTTTTAAAATTAAACCGGTCTGTCCAGTCGTAACGTGTATCAAGAAAGGTTCTGAATTCGCCGACGCGCTGACTCGCATTGAGAGGACGAGCCTCAGAGGCGTAAAACGCATCATCTAAACCGTCGATAACCTTTGGATAGACCTCAATTAAGAGGGCCACCAGCAACTCTTGTGCGTCAACGGACAGTTTCTGCTCACTTCTGGAAATGAGCCGATTCCAGTACTGCCCCGTCAGATCGGTATCGTCACTTTCCGTAAGCCACTTGAGAATGACTTCAAGATCCTCGCGCAACCGCGCGTTCCGCTGTTTATAGGCCTCGTCATCCAATGGCCACTGTTCAAGATGAAGCAACGCTCGGCGTGTGAGGTGCACGGCACGATCGATCGAAGGAGTTTGGATTCCTGAGAGACTTCGAATCCGCGCAAGCGCGGTCTCTCGGGCGGCAAACCATTGATGCATAAGTTCAGGATGGCTGACCACAAACGGCGCCATTCCAAGCCCTGTCGCATTGCCGATGCCGAGCATTCGTTTTAACGCCGGCTCAAGGGACACACTGCGACCAGGCGCTCGACAGGCCGCAATGTGCTCCAGTTGGTCAAACGTAAACAGACGGATGAGATACACGGTCAGCATCTCGATCTGGAATGAATTTTGCGCTTCTTCGCGCCGCACCACACGCGATCGATCGCTAACGCCAAACTTGCCGTTGCCGTAAACCGCGGTAGTGCGCATCAGATAGCCCACATCCAGAATTCTTTGTGGGTCGGGCTGCCGCCCGTTGGCAAGACAGTCACAGACATATTCAAACAGACGAATGCTGCGGTTTGCCCGCGAAATGACGAGATCCGTAGCGTAAAAACGCCCGGCCTCCTGATGCGGCGCGTTCGCTTCCAGCCGATCAAGATCCGCCTCCTGTGGATCGCCATCGAACAACACAAAGGCCGCATCCCAAGCAGAAGCGATTACACGATCCGTACGTTGATCCGGAGCCAGTGGATTGGCAAACGCCACAAGAGAATAAGTGCGATCTTTTGTCCGCACCCGATACACCGCACGACCAAATCCTTGTTCATCGAGTGCAAACTTTGGACGCTCAATTGACCAGCGCTCTTTTTGCATTCGGCGTAGGAGAAGACGCATAAAACTAAGTCGCGTCGGAAAAGCCGCTCCCATCCGCTCAAGACGGCACACTTGAGAAGCCGGACGCCGCGCCAGGTCAGCAAGGCCACCACTCTCGGCCCAGCGGTTCTCCGCCTGGTCTGATCTTGGCAAGTTTTGGCTCATAGACTGGACTCATTTTGTGAGAAGGCGTGTTCAAAAAAACGAAGCCAATTCTCGCCCATTATCAAATTGACCTCTGATTGCTGGAACCCGACGTGACTCAGACCCTCACGCAAGGTCGGAAAATCACGATTATCCCTGAACCATGCCGGTTGATCAGGAAATCCCGGCGCCGCTTTCGAGCCCTCACCGAAATCTCGCTCGCGGGTCCAGCGTCCGTTTCGCATCCATTCGACAACGCTATCCGGCTGATCCTGACAGAGGTCTGATCCTAGTCCGATGTGGCTGACCCCGAACCGTTCCGCCGTGTTTGCAACCATCTGACAAAAACTCTCAAGGGTGCACTGACTCCCGCCAGCGAGGTGATGGGGGTACATCGAAAAACCTAACATACCACCGGTTTCGCTCAGCGCTTGCAGCACATCATCAGATTTATTTCGTAAGGCCGGGTGCCAATGAGCCGGGTTGGCATGGGTGATCGCAATCGGGCGTGAGGAGTGCTCGATCGCCTCAAGAGTGGATCGCTCGGAAGAGTGACTCATATCGATCACGAGACCCACCCGATTCATCTCCGCTATAACCTGTCTGCCCATACGGGTAATCCCAGGATCCTCCGTCTCATAGCATCCAGTGGCTAACAAAGATTGATTGTTGTAAGACAACTGCATGAAGCGGGCGCCCAACTGATGGCACACCTCCACGAGATTGATATCCGCCTCTATCGGTGAGCAGTTCTGGAAGCCAAAAAAGACAGCCGTTTTGTTCTGCTCTCTTGCATTAATGACATCAACAGCCTGCCGCCCCGCAACAATCAGGTCGCCATGCTCCTGAAACAGGCGATTCCACTCGGAGACACGCTCAACGGTCTGTCGAAAATCCTCGTGATAGGCAATGGTTACATGGACCGCATCGAGGCTACCCTCGCGCATTTGCTCAAAAATCTTGCGCGACCAGTTGCAGTACTGGAGACAGTCAATAGTGACACTCATCTAGGGTTCTGAGGCGGCTAAAGCCAATGCGTTTCAAAGGGTAAGGTCGACATTCGCTCGACGCTTTTATCGCCGATAATAACCTGCTCCTCGAGCTTAACGCCTTCACGACCGCCCTCTTCCCCGATAAAGGACTCGACGCAGATCACCATCC
>RGTL01000209.1 GCA_010025385.1 Gammaproteobacteria bacterium
CGTGGAAAGACTGATCATTCCAGCGAAAGGCGCACGTATGACCCGGTCCTCTAGTCGTTTTTGAGCGCGATCAAGATTAGCCCGCGCAATCTGCACCTGGGCGCGAAGACTGTCAATGGTTGCCTCAGACATACCGCTTGATTGCTTGAGGCTGTCCGATCGCTTGAGGGCTCGAGATGCCTCCTCCAGCTTAGCCTTAGCCTCAACGACATCTGCTTCCTGAATTACAGAATCCAGTTCGAGCAATTTCGCATTTGCTTTTACAGGTCGCCCGTTCGTCAGGTTAATGCTTTCGACGCGGCCTGAGGATAATGGCGTGATCTCGACAGAGCGCAGGGCTTTTGTTGTGCCGACAGCCTCAATGATTCGATCCATCTGGCTTGCCGATACGGACGCGGTATCGACGGCTACGGGTTTTCGCTGAGGGCCAGATTTTTTCGATGCATCGTCGGCATCGTTACTCAGATGTTGCCACCCTTGATACCCTCCGAGCGCAATCGCGATGAGGGCGACAAACACAACAAGTTGTTTTTTGACGGTCATGAGGTGCCTTCTTTCCAAAACCCCGTTTGGACTAGACGCAAATTAAGGGAGCGAATTATCTAACAACTCCGATTTGTATGGCGCGAAAGTTTAAACGCCGGCCTGGTGGGTATTACGGCAAATACGCTGGGGCGCCAGAAAGGCGCGAAGGAGGCGGGTCATCAGGCTGGAAGAACTTACCTTTTAGTCTTTGGGGGGTTATCCCCGACTGCTGTCGTCTCGGTTTGCGTGCTCCTTAATCAGGGTATCAGCCGCCTGCGAGAGGAGGTCAACCGTAAATTCGAGATCCGCTTCGGTCGTTCTCGGATTGATAGTGCAGAGCCTTAGAACCACTTTTTCACCAAGCTGTGTTGAGCTCAGCATAGCTCGTCCGTCCTTAATCATCCACTGGACGATCGATAAATTAAGTGCGTTGAGGTCTGTTTCCGTCCAGCCCGACGGAATAAACCGAAACGTCAAAATCGCGAGCCTTGCTGGTGTGCAGATCTCCACGTTGTCACGCGCCGCGAGCATTTGCTGTGCTGTCGTCGCGAGGTCTAGGGTGTAATCCATAGCGCTTCGGAACGAATCCAGTCCGAATGTTTTCAACGAGAGCCAGAGCTTTAGAGCGCGAAAGTTCCGGGTGAGCTGGATTCCGGCATCGCAAAGATTCACCTCCCCTGCGAGCGGGTCTCCGGTGACATCTCTTAAGTAAATATGATCCTGACCGAAGGTATCGGTTAGGTGCTGGCTGTTTCGTATTAGGACGCAGCCGATTTCGAAGGGCTGGAATAGCCACTTGTGTGGATCGATCGCAAGTGAATCGACGTGGGCAAGATCGCGCAGTGCTTCGGCCCCTCGCTCTGTAATGACTGCGGCGGCGCCGTAAGCGCCGTCAACATGAAGCCATAGCTTCTCTGATCGACTGATCTCGTGAAGCCTCGCAATGGGGTCTACAGCACCAGTACTCGTCGTTCCTGCGTTGCCGATGATGCAAAACGGAATCCAACCCGATCGACGATCCTCTTGGATTTGTTTGAGTAGGGCGTCGCAGTCAATTCTCCAGTCGTGATCTAACGCAATCCCAACAACCTGTTCAGTTGAAAACCCAAGCACCTTTAGCGCTTTGCGATTAGAAGCGTGGGTTTGTTCCGAGCAGTAAACGCGAGCCCCTTCAATCCGGTTTTGCAGTACCACCTCTCGAGCGACGGCGAGGGCGGTGAGATTCGCGGCGGATCCACCGCTGACAAATATTCCCCCGGCATCGGCCGGCATCCCGCAAAGCTCGCGCAACCAATCGACGGTATTTAGCTCTAGCGTGGCCGGACCGGACGCTTCCGCCCATTCCGCCAAAATACTGTTGTAACCACTGATGAGCGTGTCGGCCATGACGCTGACAAAGTTTGAGGGGCTGGGGACAAACGCGAAAAATCGCGGGTGATTGGTCACCATCGAATGGTGAAAAACCTGTTCGCTCAAAAAATCGAGTAGGCCGACTGGGTCCTCCCCGTCGATAGGCAGCGGCTGATGAATGCTCGCCTCCATCGCTTCCCGAGAACCCACCCTCGATACGGTTTGTTCACTCAGCGTGCTCGTATGTTCAACGAGCAGGTCGATTACCCGATATCCGAGAGAACGCATCTCCTCCTTGGATAGCTCAAGGCGCGTGTTCGGTGAAGATTCGCCCTTAGACATGGATGAAAGTGATGGAGCCTCAGAATAACGGAGCGTTTATCAATAAAACACAAAGTAAAGAACAACTAAAACGGTAACGGTAAGGATTAAATGGGTTATTCCTTTTTTCATGGCAACCTCTAATGAATGGGGTGGGTTCCAGAAACGGGGTCGTTGTCTGCCGGTCGCGTGACCCCCGCTTGATGATGGATCAGTTTCCAGTGGTTATCTTCAAGAATAAAGAGGTTCGTGGCTACCAATCGACCTTCTCCTAGTTCCTCAAGGCAGATCACATATCCGACATCCCCGACGAGAAATCCTTCGGGTCGACCGCAGCGGATATTGGGCTGGTTTTCAAGGACCATCTCCCAGCTTCGAATAACCGCATCCCGTCCGGTGACTGCGCCCCAGCCCGGATGGATACAGGTGATATCTTCCCGCTCGGCCCACAACGTTTTCATAACATCCGCGTCGCCGCGAGCGAACGTTTCGTAGAAATAGGCATTTGCTTCAACGAGGCTTTTCAAAGATTCCTGCGACATGGTGGTCGGGCAATTAAACTGGCTGTGGGATGCAAATAAGTATAGGACGAATGCTTATCCGTATGACCAAGGCGCACCCCTCACCAGAGGGGTGTAATCCTGGGGTCATTGGGTTCACGGTCTATTGACTGGCAAAACCCTAAGGTATGTAAGTGAACAAATACCTCATTTTATGCGCCGCGCTGCTTTCGACACTTTTATCGGTCTCCAATGCCATGGCTGAAAAAATCCTATTGAATGATTTCCAGAAGGCCGAGTTTGAGCCATGGGAGTTCGTAACGGACCAGGTCATGGGAGGCATATCGACCGGAAGCGCGAGCATTGAGACCGATACCGAGCAGCGCTATCTTCACCTCAAGGGCTTGGTGAGCACTGAAAACAATGGCGGATTTATCCAAGCGCGAAGAAGTGTTCCTGCCGAATCGGTCCGAGGCGTTAGCGGCGTTTACGTAATCGCGAAAGGTAACGGCGAAGAGTATTTTCTTCACCTGCGATCGAAATGGACGGTGCTGCCCTGGCAGTATTACCAGGCAGCCTTTCCTGCCACGGGAGAATGGCAGGAGATTCGAATACCGCTCAGTGAGTTCAAAGCATCGGGTTGGATGTTGCCTCGGAAAATAAGTCCCACCGACATTCGATCTATTGGGATCGTCGCCTTTGGTCGAGATTATTCTGCCGATGTCAGCAT
>RGTL01000210.1 GCA_010025385.1 Gammaproteobacteria bacterium
GCGATGTACTTCGAGTTGTTGAACGAAAAAAGAGGTAAGAATAAAACGGGCAGATAGATAAACGTCAGATAAAGGACCGCGTATAGGACGAAACTGTCCGCACGCCACCACTTCTTGCGTCGCTGGCTCATGCGATGGACCTACGGAGTCGGTGTGTGCCCCACAAAAAGAGACAAACGATTGCCGTTACGGTCAGCATCGAGACCACAGAGATCGCCGCGCCAAGCGGCCAGTTGAAGGCCTTGCCAAACATAGACTGGATGATATTGCCGATCATGATGCCGCTGGGGCCGCCGACTAGAGAAGGCGTTACATAGTCGCCCACCGTTGGAATGAATACCAAAAGACTGGCCGCAATGACGCCCGGCAAGGAGAGCGGAAGAGTGACCCTTATAAAGGTCATGAACGCGTTCTCACCAAGATCCCGCGCCGCTTCTAAAAGCGACCGGTCGATTTTTTCAAGAGAGACATAGATCGGGAGGATCGCAAAAGCGGCCCAGGCATGGGCTAACGTGATGGCAACGGCCGTAGGGTTGTAGAGCAGGAATTCCAGCGGCTCGCTGATGAGTCCGAGTGACTTGAGGCCCGAATTCACGACGCCGTTGTAGCCCAACATGAGTTTCCAGGCGAAGACGCGAAGCAGGTAGCTGGTCCAGAACGGGACGGTGATAAGGATTAGCCAGACGAGTTTGTTTTGTTTCACCCGAAAGGCGATGAAATACGCCATCGGATAGGCAAGCAACACGGTAACCAACGTGACCATGGCCGATATGCGTATCGACTTCATGAGGATCACGCCGTAGATCGGTTTTGAAAAAAAATCCGAATAGTTCTGCAGTGAAAACGTTTTGATGAAATCAACATAATCCTGCAGCCAGAAACTGAGCCCAAACAACACCAGCAGAGGCATTGCCAGGCCAAAAAGCATCGTGAGCAGCGTAGGAGAGAGCAGCGAGTAGCCCCGCAGTGGCTCACTGGATAAGAACCGTTTGCGAATCGCCAGGCCGACAGATGATTGATGTGAAGCGCTTGGGTTCATGGAAATAAGAAATAGAAGCCGACGGTTACATTTTTTATGCGTTTTGGATATCCCATCAGGGTCGAAGAGCGCGCAACCCTTTAATGCATAATGCCGGGCGGAGTCTCTCCACCCGGCATTATCCGGAACGTCAGACCAACAGCAGGAGCGGTACTACATTCCCGCTTTGACTTCCTCGAACATCGCCTGCAACGCCGGTTCATTCGCCATTGGCGCCTGGAAGATTCCCGCGTTTAGGGTCTCATCCACGTTGACTGAGAAGCCAAGCTCGGTCAGAAGGCCGGGGCTATCCTGCTCCACCTTGGCAAATGCATTGATGTTTCCGTGGCCGTAGCCGTATTCCGTGATCGAGAATACGCCGGACTCGACGCTCGCATATGCATCAAGGTAGTCATAAATCCGGTCCAGTTTAGCTGGATCATGATCAGACATCAGGCAGAAGCCGCACACCCAGGTCATCGCGCCTTCCTTAGGGCTGCTGTAGCGGACGTCAAGGCCTTCCTTCTTCAGGGCTGCATAGGAGGAGTTCCAGGCCGATGTGGCGACGAGCTCACCGGACGCCAGCGCTTGCTCGATATCGGCAGGGCTGGTCCAGTAGTAACGCATCAGCGGTAGCTGTTCTTTCAATGCCGCCCGGGTTTTCGCCATCTCGGCCTCGGTCATGTTGAACGGATCTTTGGCGCCGGTGTAAATCGCGGCCACCATCACGCCGTCAATGAGGCTGTCCGCCATGGACAGTCGGCCTTTGTATTTGGGATCCCACAGCATGCCCCATGTTTCTTTATCGACATATTCGGGCATGAGATCTGCGCGATAGAGCACAGACGTCAAACCCCAATCGGTCGGAAAGAAGTATTGCTTGTTGCCTTCGAAGGTCCCGGGGATGGTTTTGAGACTAGGAATAATATCGTTCCAGGTGCTCAGTCTGCTGGTATCAATGGGCAGCAAAATTCCGGCATCCTTCCAGATTGGTACCTTATAGGTGCAGGGCTGGGTCAGGTCGACCTTAAAGCCTGCACGCATCTTGGCGAAGGCCTCTTCCTCGTCGCCGAAAATCGCCATATTGGGCGATTCGTTGTACTTCGCCAGATAGGGTTGGTGAAGTTCGGGAACTTCCCAGCCTTCCCAGGTAAAGACTGTGGGGTTATCAGCGGCCGAGGCGAACGCCGAGCGTCCCATCGGCATGGCCACCATCGTGGCACCCAGAGCCATCAACCGTTGGTTGAACTGACGTCGGGTCAGTTGACCGGTGGCCAGTTGCTCAATCACATCTTCTTTTGTTTCTTTTCTCATCCTTCTCCTCCAGAGTGACAGTAGTTATTTGGCGGACTACTCTTTAGTCCTTGCGCACTACTATATTAGATTTTTTATCGATTTGCGCGAGGGACGTGCTGAAGATTTGCCTGCCCATGGATCCCCAGCGGATCCGCGGGATATGGGGTCATTTCCCCGGTACCGGGCGCCTCAAAAACAACGAAAAATGCCGCGTGCCGATGTCTTGAGTAACCCCGACGGTCAAGACCGCTGGAGAGTCGCCTGGGTCTCGTCGAGCGCCTGGTGAGCAAGATTGACGAGTTCGTCAATCTGATCTGTCGACATGATGAGCGGCGGCGAGATGATCATGCTATCGCCGACCGCTCGCATCACCAACCCATTTTTCGCGGCGATGTCACGACAGGTCATCCCTACGTTCTGATTCGCCTCGAACGGTGTTCGGGATGCTTTATCCGCGACGAGCTGTAGCGCTCCTAAAAATCCTACCCCGCGTGCTTCCCCGACCAGGGGGTGATCAGCAAGTTCACGCCATCGGCGCTGCAAATACGGGCCCGTATTTTTCTTGACATGATCGATGATGCCTTCGTCCCTTAGGATCTTGATATTGGCCGAAGCAACGGCGCAGGCTGCAGGGTGGCCCGCATACGTCATGCCGTGAAAGAATTCGCCGCCTTCTTCAATCAGCACGTTGGAGACATGGTCGGCGACCATTACGCCGCCGATGGGCAAATATCCAGAAGAAAGTCCTTTTGCGATCGACATGAGATCAGGCTTAAGATCGTAATAGTCACTTCCAAACCACTCGCCGGTACGCCCAAAACCGCAGATTACTTCATCGGCGACCAGAAGAATCTGATGACGCTTACAGATGGCGCTGATCTCAGGCCAGTAGCTGTCGGGAGGTACGATGACTCCACCGGCCCCCTGTATGGGTTCAGCGATGAACGCGGCCACTCGATGCTCGCCCAGCTCTTCTATTTTCTGCTCGAGCTCATGCGCCACTTTCTTGCCAAATTCTTCTGGAGAGAGATCGCCTCCCTCGTGGTACCAAAAGGGCTGATTGATGTGAACGATGTC
>RGTL01000022.1 GCA_010025385.1 Gammaproteobacteria bacterium
TCCATAATTTTTTCAGCAACGAAATCGATATCCGAATCGGAGTGGGCTGTCGACAGAAAGTAATTACGCCATTCCCAGATAAATACACCCTTCTCCATAAGATGATAAAAAAGGAGCTCAAGATTTTCTTTGAAGTCAAAACGAAACAACGATCCGAAATTCACGATCGAGATCGGCATAGCCTCCTCTTCGAAGAACGCGTTCAGTCGAGTCTTCAGCGCTTCTGTCTTTTTGTTAAGCGAGTCCTGAAGCCCGGGACCTTCTGATTTCAAGTGTCGCAAAGTAGCGAGCGTCGTCGCCATGACGAGAGGATGCTGGCAGAACGTTCCACCAAAAATTACCCGCTCTACGCTTGGATATGAGTTATCACCAAACTGCCAGGTACCGCCGTCTATGGGATCCATCAGCCCATTTCTGCCGGCCACAACGCCGATGGGCATACCTCCGCCGACTACTTTTCCATACGTGGCGATATCCGCCTTCACACCAAACCAGGCTTGAGCGCCCTGCTGATGAATTCGAAATCCCGTGATCATCTCGTCAAAAATCAGAAGCGAGCCCGTGCTTTGGGTTAACTCACGCAGCGATCTCACAAATTCAATCGGCTGAAGGGATGGACGGCGGCTTTGAACTGGTTCCACCAACACTGCGGCAATCTGCGGGCCGTAATACTTTATTGTCTCTAAGGCGCGCTCATCTCCGTACTCGAGAATAATGAGATCCTGGACTGCGCCCTGCGGAATACCGGAGGACGCGGGCTTCGAATGGCTTTCGCTCCCGGAGTGATCAGCAAGACCCATGACGTTGTCCGCATGGCCGTGATACGAGCCCTGGAACATGACGATTTTTTCTCGACCCGTAGCAGCTCGAGCCAGTCGTATAGCGGCCATAACCGCCTCCGTACCGCTATTGGTAAAGGTGAAGCGCTCCATCCCAGTGAGTTCCGCCAGGAGTTTGGCCGCCTCCGCCGCTTCGGGCGGGCGAGGACCTAACTCCATGGAATCGGATGGGCGATCCCGGAGTACGTCATCGATGAACTTAGGATGGTGACCAAAGAGGGTTACCCCTTGCCCCATCGTAATATCGACATATTCGTTTCCATCAATGTCCCATAACTTGGAACCTTGCGAGCGCGCACCCACAATCGGATAGAGCATTTCCTTAGTGGTAAAACGAAAACCGACAGAGGCCCTACTATCTGCCAGCGCGGGACGAGCCTCATCAGCCGCGGCCTTCGATTTCTTAGTGCGGTCGGTGTACCGGGCGATGAGCGACTCAAGATGCTCCCGTTGCGTCTCGGTCAAGCCCCGAGCTCGAATTTCAAGGGGCTTTAACATAAGCTGCGGTCGCGGGGCCGAGGCACTGGGAGCATCCGTCCCGGCAAGAGGGGTTCCCTCCTGGACATCTCTCAATCGGGATGCCTGTCTGCTTGCTTTCGCACTCAAGGGCTCGTGGTCTTTTTGTGTCGAGCGAAGACCCTCCGGCGATAGCGAAGAAAGAAATGCAAGCTGTCGCTCAATCAATCCATTTAAAGCTTGGGTCGCGCCCTCGATTTGCGCCGTGAGCAGGCTCTCAATTTCACCCTGACGGACTGATAGGTTCGCGAGGGACGGCGAGGATGAGAGCGCCCCAACAGAAGAGAGGGTGGGTAACGTCGAGTCCTGCCGGACCTCATCATTGGAAATTGCGGGCTTGCCGTGCCGCTCGATGTAATCGATTAAAGCTTCGAGATTAGTCAATTCCTCAAAGAACATCGGGAGCTTGAGCTGCAGTTGCCATTTTTCCTCTACGGTCTTTTGCAACTCCATTAGGACTAAAGAATTTGCCCCCATCTCAAGAAAAGGTTTCTGCAGAATGTCCTTCTCGGGAACGTTGGGCAGCACCTCCTCAATGAGAGCCTGAAGCGCGGCCATCACAGCAGCTGAAGACTTTTTTCTATTTACTGTATCGGGCTGAGACATATTAATTACTGATAAGCGCAACCGCGCCTGGGGTTAAATAATGCACGGAATTCGATTCATGCTTGGCTAAAGTACTTTAATTCGCGCTACGCGCCCATGAGGCTGGCCCGGCGCATTCTCAAAAGGCGCCAAATAAATCCAATCCGCGATAGCCGTTGCGCCCATAAAACCACTGGCCAAGGGATCCTCCCGGCAGATATCCACAAAAGCCCATCCTCGCTCATCGCTGAGACCCATCTGGGTATCCCATTGTGCCAACGTCCCATGATAGTTGATGCCATCAAGGCAATGTGGAATCAAAAAAATCCGACTCCCCACCCTGGCAGCTCCGAAGTAACCACGTCCCATAGAGTGGAATTGCGCAAGATCAACAAAATTCCATTTCCAGTCCGAAAGTGGCTGACCGGGCCTTCCTGACCCCAGAGTCACAAGCCCAGAGCGATCTTCGCCGTCGAAATAAGGTGCCAAGAGTAGCCCGGCATCAGACGACACGCCACCGACAAACCCCCTTGCGCGAGCGTTGATGTCCGTCAGCGATACAAAATCCCACGATGCGTTATCGAGAAATGGCCCGTCCGACTCGTAGCGCAACAGATTCCCATGAAAATGCTTAGCTCCTTGACTATAAGGAATAAAAAAAATCTCCTCCTGATGAGCCACTGCGCCGTGGAAGCCTTGTAATCCCGAATTAAGCGACGCCGCATCAAAGAATTCCCAGGCCGCAGGATCTGTAAAAGACGCATCGCCATCAAATCGCGCAATCAAACCACTGAATGCATCGACCTTACGCCGATAGGGACTGAGATAAAGATCGCCCCTATTCCAGGCACCACCGACATAGCCACCGCTTTGGGCGTTGACTTGCGCAGTATCAAAGAACGTCCAGGCATCGGAATCAGTGAACGCGCGGGTGGAATCATATCGCGCGACCAAGCCGTGAAAATCATCCGCGCAGTGGGGAATTAGATAAAGATAACGGCCATCGAAGTCCCCTCCGATAAACCCCCTAGCTCCTGTCCTGAGTGCTTGCAGATCAAAAAATGTCCAAGCACCCACGTCCTGAAATGGTCTCGTGGAATCAAATCGAGCCACCTCCCCAAAAAACTCGCCGTTAAACAATGGCGTCAGGTACAGAAACCGGCCATCCGTGAGCGCTGAGGAGTAGCCTTTTGCGCCCGTCTGAGCGACCTCAAGATTAAAGGTCTCAACCTCGGGTTCTGGATAAGCAGTCATGTCTAACCTTGTTGCGCTCACCCGGTGACTGGGATCCGAATGTTCTTGGCGTCCAGCTCAATGTAGCTTGGCGGCGACTGAATATCTTCTAAACTCCCATCCAACAACAGGTGGTCGCCATTTTTAATGGACTCCGAGAAACCATTAAACTTATATGTCATGTACATCATACGGTTTCGGTTGGTCTCAATGAACTCAGCCTCCAACCGCACACCGGCGTCTTTCGCCTTCTGACGAATGAGATTAATCAGCACGTTGCCAACACCGCGCGCCATTACCCGACACGACATCAACAGCAGCTGAATGCGCCAAACCTCGTCCTCCAGCACGATCAGCGCCAGACCAATCTTTCCGTAGGTTCCATATCGGTCATCCAGACTCGCCACCAAAAAAAGTCTGTCGGGCGCGGATATAAAACTCTTTAACTCGTCGAACGAGAACGTAAGGCCCGTGGTGTTAAGCTGGTTGGTGCGAACCGTCAACTCCTCCGCACGCCGTAAATCGTCCTCTGTCGCGTTAGCAACTTTAAACTTGAGTCCCAATGAAGCGAGAAACTCTTCCTTCGGCCCCGAGAATCGTTCTTCTAACTGGTTTCGGTGGGCATCGCTTTGATACATCTCGCGACGGTGGGCGGAGTCCTGCGTGATGAATCGAGGTTGGATCGACGCCACTGTCTCGAGCGCTGAAGCATCAAGCGCATCAAAACAACTAACCATTGGATGATTAAAGCGCACTTCATCTCGCTCGAAAGCTTGGTCATCGACAAAGGCAAACGTATCAAGACCGACATTGAGGTGCTTGGCGATTTCGGCGAGAGATTCTGATTTTGATCCCCAGTTGATTTGGGGGTAGAGGAAGAATTTTTCTAAACCCGCTTCGCGCAACCGATTCATCGCATGGTCATGCGAATTTCGACTCGCGATCGAATGAAGAATGCCCCTACGATCCAGCTGCTCGATGATAGTGACGACCTCCTGTCGCACCACGACCTGCCCGTCCTCCGCGAGGGTACCGTGCCAGAGGGTGTCGTCCAAATCCCAAACGACGCACTTAATATGTTCGCTCATTTCCCAGACCAGTCGACGACCTAACCCGAGGCTAGGGATTGGTCGCCTTTTTTCTCTTTTCTTTTCGATGCTGCATCAGCCCATGGCGGGCGATGATAAGTTGCTGTATCTGGCTGGAACCCTCGATTATCTCTGTGACCTTGGCGTCTCTGAAGTAACGCTCTACGTGCCCTTCCGACGAGCATCCCGTGCCCCCTAAAATTTGAACCGCATCACGCGATGCTTTAGCAGCGTGTTGCGATGCGTAGTACTTTGCGATGGAGGTTTCCATTATTACCCTTGGATCTCCTGCTCTCTTTAGGGCGGTGGCCTCTAGGCACAAGCCGCGAGCCGCTCGAGTACCCACCAACATATCGGCGATCAATCTTTGTATCAACTGATGCTCACTGATCGGTTTTCCAAACTGCTCTCGCTCCTGCGCATGCTCCATTGACGCGCTGAGACAGCCCTGGGCGAGACCGACACAACCCCAGGCTATGCAGAAGCGACCGTGATCCAGAGCGGTGCCTGCGACGTGCGAGAATCCAAAACCTGGCCGACCCAAAATCGCATCTTCTGTCACTTCGCAGTTCTCAAAATGAAGATTGGCGAGTTCCGCCGATCGGAAACCCAGCATGTCTTTCACGGGTGTGATCTTCAGTCCGCTGTTCGTGGAGGGCACCAAAAAAGCAGTGGGCTTATCCTCCAGCCTTGCAACGACCACAAACCAATTCGCAATGTTTCCGAAGGTGATCCAGCGTTTTCGGCCGGTCAATCGAAAGCCGGAGCCTGTCGCTTCTGCAACAGTTTGAACGTTTGCCGCATCGCTGCCCACCTCAGGCTCTGTCAAAGCGAAAGCGCCTATTGCCTCGCCGCTCGCGAGCATCGGCAATACGGTCTCTTTTTGAGCATCCGTGCCCCATCGGGCAATGGCCTGGATCGCCATACCGTGAACCGTCGGCAATCCGAGGAGAGAACTACTGGCGGTCCCGATGGACTCGCAGAAGCGTCCCCACAGGAGTGGATCCATGTCCTGACCACCATAGGCCTCTGGGGCCAGGGCACCTAGCCAACCGCGCTTGGACAGCGATCGGATGACCTCGGGATCCATAGCTTCTGCTTTATCCCAGCTGCTCGCATATGGGAGAACCTCCCGCTGCGCAAATGCCTCCATCTCTTCGGCAACGAGAGCATCAGAATTCGACAACTCCAGAGAGCGCTCAATCCCCACGTTTACGTCCCACGAAACCCGCGATTGCCTGGAGCGAACGGAAGTTATCCAAATCGAGATCGTCATTGGACACTGCTATCCCGTACTCGGCTTCAATATGAAGCACAAGCTGCATAGCAAACAGTGAGTTGACCAACCCGGATCCAAAAAGATCCTGGTCAACGGGAACACTTGGGTCGGAGACGAATTGGCCCAAAAATTCACGGATATCTTCTATTACCGCGCTCTGATCACTCACGTCTTCTTCCTTCCATATTTATAAAAGCCTTCGTTCGTTTTTCGACCTAGCAAGCCAGCGTCGACCATTTTCTTGAGCAGAGGGGCGGGGCGATATTTGCTGTCTCCGAACGACTCGTGCAGCACCTCAATTGAGTAGAGAATGGTGTCCAGTCCTATAAGATCAGCCGTCTCTAGTGGACCCATCTTGTGCTCAAAACACTTCTTAAAAATATTATCGATACCTGCCGCGTCCGATACCCCGTCCTGCAGAACCATGATGGCTTCATTAATTGTCAGCATTAAAACTCGGTTAGAGACGAAGCCGGGCGAATCGTTGACAATGATGCCGCTCTTACCTAATTGGGCTAAGAAGCTTTCTGCGCGAGCAATTGTGGCTTCCGATGTCCAGTGGCCGCGAACCATCTCAGCAGTATCTTTCATGGGGACCGGATTCATGAAATGAATACCAAGCAGCCTTTCAGGCTGCGGGATGAGCGCGCCGAGTCGAGTAATGGAGAAGCAGGAAGTATTGGCAGCAATTACCGTTTCTTCAGACGCATGACGCGCGAGCATCTGATACGCAGATTGCTTAACGTCCCACTTCTCGCTCGCGTTCTCGACAATAAAGTCGCAGTCTGCGAGCGCCGCGTAGTCGGTCGAGAAGCGGATTCGGGCGAGCAAGTCCTCGTCGTCATCGACGTCTGCGCCTGCTTTTGCCTTCGCAAACATCTTGGAAAAACGAACGCTTGTCGCAATACGCTGTCGGCACCCGTTCAACACGTCATCGGTAAGATCGATCAGCATGACCGCGATACCGGCGTTTGCAGCACGCTCAGCGAGTCCCGCGCCCATTACTCCAGCACCCACCACACCTAAAGTTTTAATCCGATCTCCCATTTCAATCCACATTTCCCTGTCGATGACCCAGCAGGTCTAGAATCCCTAGCGTGTCGAGAAACACTTTCTCATCCGGTGAGTTTTCCCATCTGCCGCGAACCGAATTCAGCACATGATTCGCAGAGACTGACGAAAACTTTGGATGTTGCATTATAAAACTACCCAAACTACGGCCCGGCCCCACCTCGATAAAATCAACGTTTGTTTGTTGTAACAAATAATCGAGGCCGTCATTGAACTTCACGGTGGAGCAGGTGTGTTTCGACCAGTATCGCGGGTCACACGCTTCCGCGTCGGTGATGGGTTTGCCGGAGAGGTTCGAAACCACGGGAACCTGCGGCGCCTGAAGGGGCAACGAGGCGAGCCACTCCTCCAACGGCCTGCAGACAGGCTCGAGCAATGGTGAATGGTACGCATGGTCCCCCGGCAACTCACGCGCCACGATTTTTCGATTCTTTAGGACATCCTGCACCTTTCGAAGGGAATCGAGGTCTCCAGACAAGATGGTCTGCTTCTGTGCAGTCGCAATGCCGATAAACACCCCATTCCCCAACAGGTCACTGCACTCTGAGTGATTAAGCGGTACAGCCAACAAACCGCCTCGTGGAAGTTCGGCTATCCAGCGAGCCCTTCGGGCGACCGTCTCGACAGCATCTTCCGGAGAGAAGATACCGGCGAGACAGGCTGCTACATATTCGCCAACGCTGTAGCCAATCAGTAGGTCTGGACGGATACCTACCCGCTTCCACATCATCGCTAACGCATAGCCGAATGCGAACATCAACGGCTGCACAACTTCGGTACTTGCAAGCTCATCGATTGGAGCAGTGCGTCCCTGCCCCGTAACCGACGCCTCGGAGCGCCCTAGCATTGCACGGAGGTCTATGGCGGGACCGGACTCCGAAACATTTTGCGGGCCAGTGAACAACCTCGAGCGGATATCCAGGTCCAAGCGGGCTTCAAGGTGCGAGGCACACCGGTCAAAGGCAACTCTGAACGCGTCATCTGAAGTGTATAGACCAAACCCCATGTTGTTATATTGATCACCGACCCCAGCAAACATCATTGCGAGTTTGCGGCCTGATTGGATGTTTAGAAATCGCGGTGACTGATCTTTGCGGGAGGCATCTTTGGGTCCGCCCGCTACATCGTTCCATTCACGAGTGACCGCGGCACCTACCGGCTCGCTGGGGTTAAGGCCTGCAGTCGCACTGATTGCCTTGACAAGCTCCTCGTTCGGATTGGGCTCGAAGACCCCTGTTTTCAGCTGATCGGTTAAGTCACTTAAATTGTTACTCTTCACCAGCGTCAGGCGCCATGATCCGCAGGCGTAGGACTGGGTGGATGAGCGACCCTCGTTTGGGCCGGTTGCCATCGGACTCAATCTTTCGCGAAGCGTCGCAAACTGGGTATCCGCCATCCTTGCCGCTTGCTCACCTAGCTCTTTCCACTGCTCCGAAAATAAGCCGTGCAGGCTTGCCGAGGTGTCCATCGCTTCCCTTGAAGCTGGCGCTTTATCTTTTGTGGCCTCCGGGATGCTGTTATCCAGCCAATAACGGGTGGTCGCGAAGGGATAAGAAGGTATCGACACACGTCGGTGCGGTGGCTGGTAGATACCGGACCAATCTATATGTTGTCCCGATTCGTAAAGCGTGCGAAGCGCCGGCAGTAACCACTCCCACAGGTCGCTTGAGGCGTTAAACGTGCATATGTTCTGATGCCGAAGTTCGCCCGTAAAACGGTCATCCTCTGCAAGTAAAACCACGGTGTCCACCTTCTGGCGATCGAGCTCAGATGTCAGTCGATGGAAATCGCCATCGGACAAATCAAAGGCGCTCGCGATTAATGCTTCGCTATCCTCGAGAACATTCTGCTCATCGCCCTCCGGTTTACTAACGAGAGAGGCCAGTGAATACCGACTGGTTTCATCAATAATAAGTAAAACGGGCTCAATGCCCAGCCTTCTCCACAGGCTCAGCAGCATGATTGTCGATGTATCAGAACTCTTATCCGCACGCTCTGCGGGCGGGCCTGCGCCACGCTCACCTTGCGTCGTGCAGAGCAACTGCTGCAAACGCTCTTTTGAGGCAAATTCATTCTCGAATCGCCCGACCAACGAAAACGCGACATTACTCGCCCGAGATCGCGCCCTCGGCGACGCATCAATAATCTCCGCGGCATGCTTTCTAAGCTGCTCGACTAACTCCTCCTTGGACCGTCCGCTAATCAGCAGTCGGTTAGAGAATGCCTGCCGACCCAGGTTATTCAGAGCACAGTAGGCATGCAACCGGGAAGAGTCGGTCAGGTCTTGAATCTGCGTTGCATGACTTTCCAACAAGCGTGCGAGGGCGGGGAGATCAGAGGCACAGACCGCAAGAACGAAAGGAATCTCGTTTGGATCATTGCCGCTCGCTTCCGGGATGCCTGCCGACTCCAAAAGGACGTGCGCGTTGGTGCCACTGAGGCCAAAACTGCTGACTCCGATCAGAGGTATCGCGTTTTCCGGCGCAAGATCTTGAAGGGTGGTTGAGACATTGACAGAGAAGCCCTTCCAGGGAATTTTTGGGTTTGGCTCTTTGAAGTTTATCTGGGGAAATATCTTGTTTTCCTCAAGCATCAATATCGCCTTAATGACCGAAGCCATTCCTGCTGCAGCACTGAGGTGCCCGATATTCGCTTTTACCGAACCGATCATTAGAGGATTTTTCTCGCTCCGGGATCCAAATATGCCTCGCAAGCCGCTCACCTCGATCGGATCGCCCAGCTGAGTCCCTGTCCCATGGGTCTCCACATAATTCACGTCATCCGGCGAACGTTTCGAGCGCTTTAGCACATCCCTAATAAGACTCTCCTGGGCGTTTTGATTAGGAACCGTAAGCCCGCTCGCCGGCCCATCATGGTTCACGCCACAGTTCAGCAATCGTGCTCGAGGCGGCGACAACGAGCCCCCGTTATCGGCAGAACGTCCGAGAATGACAACACCGACACCCTCTCCCAATACAAATCCATCCGAATCTGCGTCAAACGCACGGCACCGACCGGTGGGGGAAAAGCTTTGAGTCCGCGACAGGAAGATCTGCATTGGGGGTGTCAAATTGAGCTGCATACCGACCACAACGGCAAGGTCACACTCCCGGGATCGCAGTGCACTGCAGGCCTGGTTCATGGCAACCAAGGAAGAGGAACACGCTGTGTCCACGGCAGATACGGGACCGTTAAATCCGAACTGAAAAGCAATCCGGCCAGCGGCAAAACAAAACCCGTTTCCAGTGCCCGAGTACGCTCTGATATCCTCACGCGGACCTGCCAGCTGCTCCATGCCGTAGTCATTCTGAGTAATTCCTACAAAGACACCGGTTCTCGAGCCACGCAACCTATCGGGACGCAAACCGCTGTCCTCGAGAGCGTGCCAAACGAGTTGAAGGGCGAGCCGTTGCTGAGGATCCATCAGCTTGGCCTCCAGCGCCGAGATGCCAAAAAACGCCGCGTCAAACTCGTCCACCCCGTCAATAAATCCACCGTAACGGGTGTTGATCTTTCCTGAAGCGTTGGGATTGGGATCGTAGATTTCTGCGAGATCCCAGCGTTCAACAGGTGTCTCGGTGACTGCGTCCACACCCTCTCTCAACAGCTTAGCGTAGGCCTCAACCGAGCTTGCACCCGGAAATCGACAGGCCATGCCGAGGACCTCGAGCGGTTCAATTGCTGCATCCTCTAGTTTTTTAATACGGCGCTCGGCGTTGCGAAGCGCAATAGCCGCCTTTTGAAGCGGCGTAAATGTAGAAACCTCGTTTTGCATTTTGGTGCGCTACAAAATGTCTAAGACACTAATCATTGGTCAGACAGGTGTCGATCAAATAGCTGCTCAAGTTCCGCTTCCGACATCTGAGTTATCTCGCTGTCGGCCGCAATATCAAAAGCCTCTTCGGAGCGCGGCGTATTGTCCGCGGTCGAAGACCCGAAGCTCCCAGAGCCTGTGTCGGGTCCCTGAGAGGACTGATCTCCCCCTAGGATCGAGTCGTAGAGCGCGACAGAAAGCGCGCGGACCGAAGAAAACTTAAACAACGCCGTTGCGTCCAACTTAATGGATAACCTCTTCTCGATTGCATCGCGCAATTCAACGGAGGTCAATGAATCAAGGCCCAGGTCAAAAAAGCCCAGATCACGATCTACTTCGTCCTCGCGGCGGAAGCCAAGGACCGGGGCGATGAGTTCGGCAAGCACGGTCATAATCGCTGTCTCCGCCTGGCGCCTCGATTGAGAGCGGAGTTTCTGCAGTAATTCGTTATCGACAGGGCGGCTACCTAAAGGCTTACCTGCAGATTCGCCAGGCACGTCAGCCTTAGCGCTGATCACAGCTTCTTGAATCTCAGAAAGCAGACTTCGGCTCGGCCAACGAGACAAAAACTGCTGCCAGTCAACATCCATGAGCGCCAGGGAGCGAGGACGTCTCCTGGCGATTTCGCTGACCATCGAAATGCCCGCGCTCGGATCAAAAGGCTTCACGCCGATCCGCTCAAGCCCTTGCTGAACGTCACCACTAGCTGCAGCGCCGACTTCACTCCACGGCCCCCATTGGGCGTGTTTAAACGGATGGCCCAACCGTTGGGCAGCGGCCGCTACACCATCTAGGAATCCATTAGCCGCCGAGTGACTCGCTTGCCCTTTTGGCGAAAAGATGCTGGCAATCGATCCAAAGGTTGTGAACGGGACCGGCGACTCTCCCCCAAACAATGCCAACAGGTTCAGGGTCCCGCGAAGCTTGGGCTCTATAACTTCACAAAATGCCGACCAATCCGCGCTCGCAAGCGGCTGATCCTTAAGGACGCCGGTACACTGAAAAATTCCAGCAATCTTGTCTTTAGGTTGATCCCTTAGACAGCGCCGAAGCGCCCCAAGATCGGTGATGTCGACCTGACGATATTCAACCACCGACGTCTTCGAGTTCAAACTCCTAATCCATGCCTCGGAGGACTCATCCAGCGTGGACCTGCCAAGCAGGATAATGTGCGATGCGTCTTGGGCTTTTGCCAGCCAATCCGTCGCGCAGCGACCAATACCCCCGAGTCCGCCGGCAATAATGTAGGCGCTGCGCTCAGATGCGGCAGATAGCTCGTCATCAGATTCATTCGGGAGCGTTGTTCGAATCAATCGACGGCTAAATAATTCTCCCTTGCGATTTAAATGGCCTTGCTCTTCTTTCGAATCAGCGGCTATGAAGTGGCGGAAGCTTGCTTGGGTCTCAGGCGGGTAAGCCTCTCCAACACGGTGCTCCAGATCAATGCAACGTATGGTCAGCCCGACATTTTCGATACCTGCTGTTCTTGCGAGCGCGAGCACGCCTTGCAAAAGAAAATTGCCGCTGTCGCTGTCGCTGTCGCTAGGTGTATCAGCAGTAGGAAAGCAGTTCCTCGTAACCAACACGACTTCTTTCGGTATCGGATGATCTTCACGCACCAGCACCTGTAAAAAATGGAAAAGCTGGGACGTAATCTCAAACGCTGGAGCAAGGTCAAACGTCTCACCGAGATCAGAAATATCCATTGTCAAATCCGGGAGCATCAGGACCTGCCGCGATGCCTCCGCTGGAACGTTAGGAGCATCTGACCAGGCGACAAAACATTCGTTAGGCAGGCTCCAGCCGGACATGTCTTCAAACTGTTTGCGGGCGTCTCCACAAAGCCCAAAAACAGCAAGCTCGCCTTTGTGTGGCGACAAATTTAGGGTCTGCTCTTTTCTTGCAAAGATGACGTGCTGGCCCGCGAAAGCACTTTGCCCCTCGTCTTCCGACACCGTGGTCGCAGCATCGAAGCCAGAGGTCGTAAGCATCTCGATCCACTCTTCAGAATCAATGAGGGGTGTACTTCTGCCACGTCGAAAATCAGAAAAATCCCACCACCCCGGAATATTTCCAAAAATCATCTCCAGCCAATCTTGTCCAGGCTGCGCCTCGATCAACACCAAGATACCTCCCGGGGCAAGAACCGAACGCACGTTAGCGAGCGTCTCGCGAATATCGGGGGTGGCATGAAGCACATTCGCCGCGATCACGACGTCATAGTGATTCTTTAAGGCGGCTAATTGAGGCGATTCCCGACTCACATCCAGCAAGAAGCTCGAAAACTTCGGGTCTGACCCGAAGCGTTGGTCCGCCTGCCGCGTGAAAAGAGTTGAAACGTCCGAAAACGCGTATTCCGCCAGATGTTCCGAAGCCGCTTTCAGAATGCTCTCTGTCGTCGCCCCAGTACCACCACCTACCTCTAGAATCCGAAGCCCGTCGGGCTGCTCTGCCCGACCCGCCATCGTTACCAATGCTTGCGCTACAGCAGTGTTAATTTTCGCTGCCCCTTTAGAATCCCGATAGAAGTCCCGCCCCTTGGCGACATCGCCGCTGGGAAAAAGCAGATCAAGTGAATCCTGCTTTCCGGTTAGCAGATCAGCAAGGCATTCGCCAAATCGCTCGACAAGGTCGCTTTCCGGATACGATGCCGAGTCAGGTGCTGGAGTCTCTGAGGAGTTCACACCCCTTCTATCATGCGCATGCGGCGCGCTTCCAACCTCGCATCCTGCAATTGTTTTTGCCATCGTCAGGTAGCGGGAGAACTGTAAATCCTTCGCCGAATCCATTTGCATGGCAGGTCTCTGTCCTACCAAGAGATCATCAATCGTCAGCGACTCCATCTCAGCAATCCTTGCCAACGCCGTCTTTGCGTAAAGCCTCGCTGAATCGTTAAGAGAGCAAATTCGCTCTGCGTAGAGCTCTCGGAGCTCGGATGCATCCGTAAGTTGCTTCACCCCCTCCGACGCGGTCGCGTGAAACAGCTCTTCTCCAGCCAGAAATTCACGAACAGGAGGCTGCGCTGTCCACACGGTTTCATAGCAAAGTCGGCTCAGGTCAGATGACCGAAAAAATTTATCTGAACTCGCTCTGGCAAAGACCAGATCGTGTAGCGAGACAACGAGCCGCTCCCTAGCCCACACAAAAACAGAAACCACAAGGCCCTGGGATGCGTCTTCAGCCACCTCTCGAAGGTCCACAACAACGCGATCCGGTATCTCTTTGGCGTCGGCAAGACTAATCTGCCCGGCTGCTACGGGCAAAAATGCGCCCTCATAATCTTGAAGCACGGCCGCCGCACTCTGCACTGCGGTATCCAACATCGCCGGATGGATTAAATAAGAATCGTCGGTTTGCCCACTCTCCCGAGTTGCTTCCGCGAGCTTCACCGAAACGAATTCGCGGTTGATACGCATTTCCTGAATACCTTGAAAGCGATCCTCATGTTCGATGCCCACATCGCGCATTTTTTGATAGAAGGCCGGCACATCCACCGTATCTTCAATATCTGAGTGAGAAGGGGCATCGGCGCCCTTAATTAAAGGTGAGGTCTTCAATCCACACGCCTTTGCGTGCAGAGTCCAAGACGCAGAGTCTCTCCGACTCAGAATTTCCAAATCAGATTGTCCATCTTCTTTTTGCCGGACGATGGTTTGCAAATGAAGCTCTCCCACCTCCGGAATATCGAGCGCTTTTAGGATTTGAAAATCCGCAATATCTGGAGGAAGATCGCATTGCTTCAGGGCGAAAAGCATCATTTCGATCAAAGCCGCGGCCGGCAATACGGGGGCGCCGA
>RGTL01000211.1 GCA_010025385.1 Gammaproteobacteria bacterium
CACATCGCTCGCCGCCAATACCTCTCTGGCCCGTCCGTTCAGCAGCATGACCTTGTGCTTTACAGGCTCAAGACGAACGGTTTCCGTCAACACGTCGCGCATCCGCTCGCTCGCCAGAGGAACGATAAAACGCACATCTGGACGCCGCTCTGCGACACGCTTGATAGTTTCAATAAATATCGAGCCGAGTCGTTTTACCTCAGATTCACGACTGCCCGGCAGAACGGCAACGACTGTCGCATCAGGGTCGATATGAAGCGCTCGTCGTGCAGCACCCCTTTCCAGACCAGCGATCTCCCGGGCCGCCGGGTGGCCTACGCAGACCGCGGGGACGTTTCGTTCTCGATAAAATGTTTCCTCAAATGGAAACAACACAAGCATCTTATCAACGGCGTTTCGGATCTTCCTTAACCGGTAACTGCGCCAGGCCCAGACGGTAGGACTTACAAGGTGGGCTGTGGGTATCTTTGCCCGACGTAAACGCTTCTCTAGCGAGAGATTAAAGTCTGGAGAATCGATACCCAGAAAAAGATCCGGCGGGTCGGCAAGCAAGTCCGCCAAGAGCCGTCGTCGAACAGCCAAGGCTCGGGGGAGTTTCCGAAAAAGATCTTCGACACCCATGACCGATAGGTCATGGATGTCACAAAGGCTGTTTAATCCAAGACGGGTCATCTCGGGACCGCCTATCCCCCGAACGTCAACCTCCTGATAGATTTGCCGCAACGCCGCCAAGACACCCGCCCCCAGTCGATCTCCTGAGGGCTCCGCGGCCACGACAGCCAAACGCAAACGCGAGATCAAGCCAGAGCCCTAGCGGATAACACCCCGCTCCGACGTCTGAATGAATTGAAGAAGCGCTTCACAGTGTGAGTTGTTTTCGATCCGGCCGCGACCAACGTCATCTGATTGATCGTTCTTCCCGTCATATCCGCCCTCACCAATGTTGCGAAAGGCGCGCCGATAGGTTCTCTTTAAGGCCATGATCGTGTCCTCGTCAAAATGACGGCGCCGCAAGCCCCGAAGGTTTAATCCGAAGGTCTTTGCGGGGTTCCCGGCAACTATCGTATATGGCGGCACGTCCTTCAGGCAGACCGTTCCGATACCCGTAAGTGCGTGCGCACCAACCCGGCAGAACTGGTGCACGAGACTGAATCCCCCAAGAATGGCGTAATCCCCCACCTCTACATGCCCGGCGAGACTTGCGCCATTGGCAAAGATAATGTGATCACCAAGGGTGCTGTCATGCGCGACATGGCTATAGGCCATGATGAAATTATGGCTACCGATTCGGGTGACGCCAGAACCTCGGGGTGAAGTCGAACCCCGGTTTAGGGTCACATACTCCCGCACAATATTGTTATCGCCCATGTGCAAGGTCGTTTTCTCGCCGTTGTAGCCTGCGAACTGTGGATCGTCGCCGATAGACGCAAATGAGTAGATATGATTATCTCTACCGATATGCGTGCCCGACCTCACGACCACGTGCGAGTCAATTTTGGTTCCCGAGCCAATAACGACATCCGCCTCGACGATGGAGAAAGGTCCGATCGATACGTCGCTATGAACAGTGGCTTCGGGATGGACCAGCGCGCTAGGGTCTATCACTCGATGGGCCTATGAGTGAAGAGCACATCGGAGGAGCAGACGATTCGGTCGTTCACCTCAATTTGGCCCGAGCAACGCCACAGCGCTCGCCGTTGCGCCTCCAGACGAACCGTGATCATCATCTGATCTCCCGGCTCAACAGGTGATTTGAATCGAGCTTTGTCGACGCCGGCAAAAAGATAGACGTTTTTCTGATTTGCTTTTGCGTCGATGATGAGGCTCACTAGAATCGCTGACGCCTGCGCAATACTCTCGAGCATCAGCACACCCGGAAACACAGGACGATAGGGAAAGTGCCCTTCGAAGAACGGCTCGTTTACCGTTACGTTTTTCAATGCGATCAGTGATTCCCCCGGCGTGTGCGAAACGACCCGATCAATCAGCAAAAAGGGATACCGATGGGGCAAGATCTCCCGAATGCGGTGGATGTCTATGTTATCGGCCACGCTATACCCCTACTCTATGCTCCCTATGTTCCCTGCGGAGGATCGACTGGATCCAACCCATTGCTTGAACGCGTCACGCACTGGGTTATTGGGTCAGTTGCGCCAGACGCTCAAGCACCTGCTCGGTGATATCAACCGCATCGCTTACGTAGACCGCCTGCTCGACCACAAGATCGAAATTTTTATCTCGAGCCAGATCAACGATGACCTCGCGCACCAGGGTCTGTAGCCTTGCTAACTCCTCGTTTCTTCTCAGATTGTAATCTTCCCGAGCTTCCTGCTGAGAGCGTGCCAAGCGCCGCTTCTGGTTTTCAATGTCTCGTTGCCGCGTTTGGGCCGTGGTGGCATCCATTACCAGGATATTTTTCTCTAGATCCGCTTCCATTTCCTGGATACGGTTGTGCAAGTCCTTCAACTCGTCGTCGCGCGAGCGAAACTCATCTTCCAGCTTCTTGAGGGCCTGCGCACCCTGGGGCGCCTGCTCAATGAGCCGCACCGGATCGACAAATCCAATGCGCGCCGTTTGCTGAGCAACGGCCCAAGAGGAGGTCAAGAACAGGCTCGCGATCCCCACCGCGCGAAGAAGAGAGATCGATCTAAGAGTCACCGCTTTCAATGTTTTGGTCATGGCAAACGAGTAGGGTTAATTAGCGTAGCAGGCTTCCGAGTGTGAACTGAAACTTTTTGACGTCGTCACCCGGTTCGTCATTCAACGGAAAGGCGTATGTCAGGGAAATAGGGCCAACGGGTGAGAACCAGTGAAAACCACCGCCAACGCTCATGCGGATCTGTCCAAAATCAAAATTGGAGGTATCGGCAAACACCTGCCCGCTGTCAAAAAAGAGACTGAGTCGTTTATCGCGTCCGTCGTCAAAACCTGGTACCGGGAAAAACATCTCGGCATTGGCCACGGTTCGCAGTGACCCACCGAGAGGCGACTTATCTGAACCGGAGCTTATAGGGCCGAGCGATCGGGACTCAAAGCCCCGCACGCTCGAGGCGCCACCGGCATAGTAATTTTTGTAAAACGGCAGTTCGGAAAGCCCGCTGTATCCTGCTCCATACCCTACGTCTCCCCGAACATTAAGCATCAGTTCGCCCACAAGGTTGAGGAAGAAACTACCTCTGGCGTACAGCTTGTAATACTCCAGATCACTACCCGGCACGGTCATCTCGGCCGAGACACTCCGGAAGGAGCCCTTCTGAGGGAAAAATATGCTATCCCGGGTATCCTTTGAAAAAGAGGTGGAAAGATTAAGGTCGAGGTTTTTTGGGTAC
>RGTL01000212.1 GCA_010025385.1 Gammaproteobacteria bacterium
CTAACCGCGTCTGTCATTACTGTCCTTTCCCCCTTACCCTTTTTCCTGTTTTTTAGGTGACGTAAGATCGTCGCTGTGGCGGACGATCTCGCCTTCTGATGATGCTGGCGCGCCGATTTGCTCGGGCTTGCTCCCTTGTGGATCTAACGCAGCCTCCCCGGATGGTATCGCCTGTCTATCCTCTGTCTGGTCAGATATGGCTACTCGATCAGCATCTTCGGAAGGCGGCACGCCCTCATCATTCGCTGCATCATCGGACTCTTCTTCAGGCGCAGCCCCTTCGGCCTCGAGCGCCTGCCCTTCCGCCAGTGCCTGCTCACGCTCAGCCGCTTCACGGGCTTTGCGCTCGAGCATTTCCTGCTGATGACGCATATCTGCGGTGATGATATCGCCCAAGGGCTCAAATGACGTGTAGTCCTCATCGTATTCACATAAGCCGTCGCGGACATTAAAAGCCGCGCCATGGAAAAGTTTTCGCAGGGCTACTTTGCGAAGTTTCTCGCTGACCTCGGGTGAGAGGAACCCACTGTAGTCATCCTCCTCCCCCATGGACTCGATGGGGGGCATATCCTCGTCGGTGAGCGGCTTGACCACCTCGGCAGGCGAATCAACCAGATCCGACCCCTCAGTCTCTGGGGTCTCAAGTTGTTCATCGAGAACCGTTTCGTGATCCAACTCCTCTTGACGCAATGCCTTACGTCTTGACCAACGACTCAGAAAGGATCCTTCAGGTTCACTCATTTTGCCTAATCCAAAGCCGCTTACTGATCGACGGGTCGCCGTAGCGGCTTCCAGCTGTTGTCTGCCCACTTCTGACGCGTGCGTTTGTGTTTTTTCTCCGGCATATAGTTTTCAAGCACCCAGCCTTCGATCCATTCGTAGATGGGCTGAGGTATGGGTAGATCAAAAACCGGCGTATCCACTTCTATATAAGAAGACATCTCGCTGTAACTTAACGTCACCAATAGCGGCTTAAAACTATCGCCGCTCTCATCTTCTGCGCCCACCACAAATATGGCTGGCTTCGCTGCGGTGAGATTCGTGTAATAACTCTCTGCTTCATCAGCAAATAGCTCGACAGCATAACCCTCGTGAAGAAACTGCTCTTTTTCCTCGTCCCGATAAATACTCGTGCACGCCAACGATCGGGAATCTCCCTCGACCGGAAGAATCCCTACCGCGGACCAGCTATCAACCATCCAGGGTTTGCCGGGATACGATCGTCGTTCGACAACAATGGAAACGGGAAATTGGTCTTTCATCAAGGATTCTGGGGTTGCTTAAAGCCCAGCAAACGGTCACTATAACCGTCGCATCCGCACGAACTCAATAAGTCACTCACGGGAAACCATGTCGGCAAAAAGGGAAAACAGCACGATAACCCATAGGCCTATCCTCTCGGATGAGGGTTTGGACCCCACCCGTCCTGTCAACGCTCGGGACGAGTTTGGTGAGGAACGAGCGCTCAATATTGCCGGTGAGTATCCGCTCACCATTAAGGTTGATGATGCCGAGGTGGTGACGCTGATGACCCTCGGAACGTACCCGGAAAAGCTCACGCTGGGGTACCTTAGAAACCAGCGATTGATCGACGATATCTCCGAGATTGCAGAGGTCAAGGTCGATTGGGAGCGCGAGACCGTCGACGTGTTGACCTCGCACGGCGAGGGCATTGTTGATTTACACGAGAAGATCTCCAAACGAACCGTAACGAGTGGCTGTGGCCAGGGTACGATCTTCAGCTGCACGCTTGACAAACTTTACGACACCCGACTCCCTAGGGTGGAAGTCAAACAGTCCACGATCTATGCCCTCCTGAAAACGATCAACTCCTATAACGAGATCTACCGCGCGGCGGGGGCGGTCCACGGTTGTGCGCTGTGTGACGGCTCGAAGATTCTTCATTTTGTTGAAGACGTCGGCCGACACAACGCAACGGACACCATCGCCGGGGAGATGTGGCTGGAAAACGTTTCGGGCAACGACAAGATTTTTTACACCACTGGACGGCTGACCTCTGAGATTGTGATGAAGGCGGCGCATATGGGAATCCCCGTCTTGGTCTCTCGATCCGGGATTACCTACATGGGGCTTGAACTTGCCCAGGATCTAGGTGTCACCATGGTGGCTCGCGCTAAAGGGCGCCACTTTCTCGTCTATAACGGAGAAGACACCGTTGTGTATGACGAGATACCAGAACAACGACCGGTACTCGCCGGTCGACAGATCGACTAATCAGCCGGCACGGCCTGATACCAGCCCGATGCCTCGACCAGCGCTACCTTGACCCCATAGAGCCCGCTTAGCCGCGCCTCGGTAAGCACCTCCCTCTTCGGTCCGTCTGCCCAAACCTTTCCCTTGCTCATCAGGACCACCCGAGATACTTCGGGTGGTATCTCGTGGATATGGTGAGTGACCAGCACGAGCGTACGGCCCGAGCGAATTAATCCCCGCATGGTCTGCAGATAAGCAAACGTGGCGGCCAGATCAAGTCCTGTGGTGGGCTCATCGAGAATAAGGTTCGCCGGCTCATTAATCAGCGCCCGGCCGAGGATCAACCGGCGTTGCTGCCCGGACGACAGTTCGCCGTATCGCCGCTGCGCCAATTCCGGTATCCCGAGCTCATGCAAAATCTGGGCGGCGGCCTCTCTCTGATAACGCGATACCGACTGGTGGCCCCACATACCAACGCTACCAAAGAAGCCGGAGAGGATGACCTGCTCGCCTACCACTTCGGGCGAGTAGTGCTCCTGAAGATCGTTAGAGATGATTCCTAACTGTTTTCTAAGCGACCAGATATCGCCACTGGCGTTGCCGAGGATTCGAACCACGGGTTCTTCCCGCCAAAGCGGGTAAAGATCCCGGGTCAACAGCTTAAGTAAGGTGGTTTTCCCGGCGCCGTTTGGCCCGAGGATCGCGACGCTTTCGTGCTGATGGAGAGTCAGGTTGAGATCATTGAAAACGGTATTGTCGCCCCGCCGAACCGTGGCGCTTTTAATCTCAATGAGCGGTACAGGCGCATCCATAGGCTTAGCGGATGGGGATTCCGTCCGCGATTTAAGACAGTTTGATGTCGTCCTCAATAGTGACGTCGACCGTCGTACCAGAAAGTTTGAGCTGCACGCTCGCCTTCAGAACCTCGGCTCCCTTAAGGGTGCCTTGAGCCAACCCGTCGCGAACGGCCTGCTCGATCTCCCGTTGCGATTGGATACCCACCTTTTTGAGAAATTTGCGAAGTTGAATATTAAAAACGTCCTCATCCATAAGATGCTCCTGACATTGTCCGAAGGGGAAAGGCGT
>RGTL01000213.1 GCA_010025385.1 Gammaproteobacteria bacterium
AGTTACCACAGCGCCTGCGTTGGCCGATCGATTGCGCTCGCGCTGGTGAAAGGAGGCGCCGCACGTCAGGGGGCAACCATTTACGCGCAACTCATGGACGGTACGGCGGTTCCGGTCGCCATATCGGGATCGGTGTTTTACGATCCGGACCATTTCAAATCAAAGTCATGACCACGCCGATCATTGTCACGACCGCGATTACGGGTTCTCAGCCGCGAAAGCGGGATAACCCTGCGGTTCCTGTCACGCCTGCAGAGCAGATTGAGTCTACTCATGAGGCGTTTGAGGCCGGCTCCGCCCTTGTTCACATTCATGTGCGTGACGCCGAGGAGAACCCGTCATCTGATCCCGAGCTTTTTGCGAAGGTTCAGGAAGGTGTCATCAAGCACTGCCCCGGCATGATCATTCAGTTCTCAACCGGTGGGCGTGGTCGGGCAGCCGAGGAAAGAGGGGCTATGCTATACCTTCAACCGGATATGGCCTCTCTGGCCACGGGGTCAGTGAATTTCCCCGGAATGATCTACGAAAATCCACCTCAGCTTATCGATGCATTGGCAGCCGATATGCAGAAATATTCGGTTAAACCGGAAATCGAAGTCTTTGATGCGGCGATGCTGTATCACGCGGTCACTTTGGCTGAGGCAGGCAAGATCCCCTCACCCCTACACGTTCAGTTTGTGATGGGTATCCCAGGGGCGATGCCGGTGAGGCGAAAATTACTGGAGTTTTTGGTGGATGAGCTCAAAACGCTTGCCCCGAATGCCTCATGGTGCGCCATGGGAATCGGCCGACATCAGTTCGAGGTCAATAAATGGAGCCTCGAGATGGGTGGGCATGCGCGTACCGGCTTTGAAGATAACGTCAAGATAGGGAAGGACACGCTCGCGCCAAGCAATGCCGCTTTAGTGAAGTTAATCGTGGACGTGGCAAGCGAATATGGCCGCCACGCTGCTTCCCCTTACGAGGCGAGAGACCTTCTCGGGCTTGCCCATTAGGAAATGTCAGCAAGCGCGTTGGTTGTTAATTCACCTAACGGGCTGCCCCTAAATTAAAAGTAATCCTATATGCCAGATCTGCAGTCACCGCTCGTAGAGATTTCTACCTCCCTCCACCAGTCAGGGGTTGACGGGGGTGCGAAACTCTCTGTTCAAGAACTCCCTTTTCGCTCGCACTTCAATATTCGCGGTGACGTTTCTGACGCGCGTTTTCGCGAGGCTGTCGAGAAGGTCACGGGTCTAACGCTACCAACGCGTCCCAACACCGTATCTCGCGCGCAGGACTCTCTGGCTGCGTGGTTGGGGCCGGATGAGTGGTTATTGATTGGGCCCGCACAAAGCAATCTGGAAAAGTCGCTTATCGAGGCATTAGAGGGGCAACACGCAGCAGTCGTTGATGTATCGGGAGGCCAGACTATCGTTCGATTGTCGGGGCCGGCATGGCGCGATGTCGTGTCTTCAGCCTGCCCACTGGATCTTCACTCTCGCGCCTTTGCGGAGGGTCAATGCGCCCAGACAATCTTTGCTCATGCGAATGTGGTGTTGGTGCACGTATCGACCTCGGACCAGGACGACGCTGTCGATATCATTATTCGCCGCAGTTTTTCTGACCATGTGATGCGATGGGTCATGGACGCCGCGGGTGAGTGCGGGTTCGAGATACGGAAACCGTTAGTCTGACGGCGTCCGGGGTTTGCCTGAGGAGTGAGACCTTAATCGCGAGGGCCCATGGAGAGACAGGTTTATCTAAGTGGCCATTTCGTAGCAGAGTCGGAAGCGCTGATTTCCTTTCGAGACCGCGGGTTCACCCTGGGCGACGCGGTCTTTGACGCGGAGAGAACCTTCAACGGCCAGATTTTCCGTCTTGAGGCTCATATCGATCGGCTATACCACTCGTTATCGAAAACACAGATCGACCCCGGGCTGTCCCGGAGTGAAATGATCGACGTCACGCTGGAGACGGTGGAGCGCAATCGAGCGCTTTTACACCCCGGCGAGGACTACTGGGTGATGCAGCGGGTGACTCGAGGTCTCAATGTGGTGGGCGGCGATCTTTGGCAGAGTAAAGGGGCGACGGTCATCATTGAATGCACGCCGCTTCCCCTCGCAGCGCGGGCACCCTTGATGCGAGACGGGTTGGATATCTTTGTTCCATCCTTGCGGCGAACGCCTCCTGAAAGTCTTGATCCCAATATCAAGAGCCACAACTATCTTAATTTGGTGATGGCCGATAACGAGGTACGCTCTCGCTCTTCGCACGCCTGGGCGGTACTTCTCGACACTCGCGGATTTCTCTGCGAAGGCATCGGCAGCAATGTGTTTATCGTTCGAGACCGGATGCTGTACACGCCCCGACCGGATTACGTGCTTCCCGGCATAAGTCGTCAGGTCGTAATGGATCTTGCCGAAAAACGGGGCGTGGAAGTCGTGGAGGCAGACATCACGCCGCAGGAGGCTAAGCGTGCTGATGAAGTGTTTATTACCTCGACCAGTTTCTGTATTTGTCCGGTCCGCACCTTTGAAGGGGTCGACCTGACTTCGGCGGGTGTTCCAGGCCCCATCACCCGATTACTTTCAGACGATTTCTCATTAGAGGCGGGCGTGGACTTCAGGGCGCAATATCTGAACGCGGTGAAAACAAAGGTCGGTGAATAGACAGGTTCGGATACGACGTTTGGCTTTGACAGAATTCAGCGTTAAAACGACAATAAGGCCAGTTCCTTAGGCGGTTCTCTTTTGGTCCGCCCCACATTTAACGGGTGACATATGCAGACAACGCTTGCTCACGAAATCTGGCCCGCGAGTCAATCTTCGCGCATGGCTCAAGCCTTGATGGTTATTGCAGGCACGGTTCTTCTGGCTCTGTCGGCCAAGATCCAGGTTCCGTTTTGGCCGGTTCCGATGACCATGCAGACTTTTGTGGTGCTGCTCCTGGGGATCACCTACGGCCCCCGGTTAGGTTTTGCCACGGGATTCCTTTATCTTCTGGAAGGGTCTCTAGGGTTGCCGGTGTTTGCAAAAGGCGCGGGTCTCGCCTACCTGATGGGCCCCACGGGCGGCTATCTCATCGGTTTTGTTGCGGCGATGACCCTGATGGGGTTTTTGGCAAACCGAGGGTGGGACAGAAAAGCCTATTTGGTCGTGGGCGCTATGATGATCGGAGAGATGGTTATTTTTCTTCCCGGGGTCGTGTGGCTGGCAATGGTGGTCGGTGGTACGAAGGCGATCGAACTTGGGCTCACGCCGTTTCTGGCGGCGGAGGCGTTTAAGGTTCTGCTGGCTGCCGTAACGCTACCCCTGATGT
>RGTL01000214.1 GCA_010025385.1 Gammaproteobacteria bacterium
CTATTGATAAGAAAAGGAAGCACACCATCGAGGTGGTCGTCGATCGGATTGTGGTCAAGCCGGACCTTGCCCAACGCCTGGCAGAGTCCTTTGAAACGGCGCTCTCGCTGGCCGACGGCCTTGCGCTGATCCAAATCCTGCCACAGGATGACGAAGCGAAGGGAAGCGAGATTCTTTTTTCAGCGCGCTATGCGTGTCCGCACTGCGGCTACAACCTCAGCGAACTCGAACCGCGACTTTTTTCCTTTAACAATCCAGCCGGCGCCTGCCCTGAGTGCGATGGCCTGGGTGCGCGCCAGTTCTTCGATCCCCACAGGGTTATCGTCGACGATACCTTGAGCCTCGCAGCCGGAGCCATTGGCGGGTGGGATCGACGGAACGCGTTTTATTTCCAAATGCTGACGTGTCTGGCCGAACACTATGGCTTCGACATCGAAAAACCCTTCAGGCGTCTATCCAAGAAAATTCAGGATATTGTTTTGTACGGGAGTGGCTCAGAGAAGATCAATTTCAGCTATCTTCGATCGCACGGCCGAAGGGCGCGCCAGCGAAGCCATACCTTTGAGGGCGTGTTGCCTAATATGGAGCGACGCTACCGTGAATCTGAATCCAACACGATTCGCGAGGACCTGGCGCGCTTTTTGAACACGCAACCCTGTGAGGCCTGCAAGGGAAGTCGCCTCAAAACAGGTGCCCGCCATGTCTACGTTGGCGACCAGCCTATTGACCAGCTGACGGCCCTGCCTATCGAGTCCTCTCTGGCTTTTGTGGAGCAGCTTTCACTTCCCGGACATAAGGCTGAAATCGGCGCCCGTATCCTGCGCGAGATCTCGGACCGCCTACGATTTTTAGTCAATGTCGGGCTTGAATATCTGACACTCAACCGAACGGCGGAGACCCTTTCCGGAGGGGAGGCTCAGCGCATCCGTCTGGCTTCCCAGATTGGTTCGGGCCTTGTCGGCGTGATGTATATCCTTGATGAACCCTCGATTGGCTTACATCAGCGCGACAATCAGAGACTGCTGGATACGCTTTTTCATTTGCGGGATCTGGGCAACACGGTGGTCGTCGTGGAGCACGATGAAGAGGCCATTCGAAGCGCCGACCACATTGTGGATTTAGGACCGGGTGCGGGCATCAACGGGGGCCGGATTGTCGCTCAGGGCACGGTGGAGGATGTCCTGGCGTCACCAGAATCAGTGACTGGGCAGTACCTCTCCGGCGTCCAAACCATTGATGTGCCGTCAGAGCGGACGCGCGCAGACAAGCACCGCGTGCTGACTATTTCTGGTGCAAAGGGAAATAATCTCCAGACGATTTCGGTGACGATCCCCGTCGGCCTGCTGACGTGTGTCACAGGGGTATCGGGCTCAGGCAAATCCACCTTAATCAACAACACGCTGTATCCGGCGATGGCCAAGCACCTAAATGCGGCGCGTGATCCCGCAGCCGAGCACACCGCGATTGAAGGGCTGGATCATTTCGATAAGGTAATTGATATCGATCAAAGCCCGATTGGGCGCACGCCGCGCTCCAATCCGGCCACCTACACAGGATTATTTACTCCTATCCGGGAACTGTTCGCCGGCACCCCAGAGTCACGGGCACGCGGATATAAGGTCGGTCGATTTTCTTTTAACGTTCGCGGCGGAAGGTGCGAGACCTGTCAGGGCGACGGTTTGATTAAGGTGGAGATGCACTTCCTTCCTGATATCTACGTGCCGTGCGATACCTGCCATGGCAAGCGATACAACCGTGAGACGTTGGACGTCCGGTATAAGGATAAAACGATTCACGAAGTGCTGGATATGACGGTATCTGAAGCCGCCGAGTTTTTCGACGCCATTCCCGTGATCAAACGAAAACTCGACACGCTCCTCGATGTAGGCCTCGGCTATATCCGTCTTGGTCAAAGCGCCACCACCCTGTCGGGCGGAGAAGCACAACGAATTAAGCTATCGCGAGAGTTATCCAAACGGGCGACCGGTCGGACGCTGTATATCCTCGATGAGCCGACCACCGGGCTACATTTTCATGACATCAAACAACTGCTGGTGGTACTGCATCGATTACGCGATCAGGGAAACACGGTGGTGGTCATCGAGCACAACCTGGACGTGATAAAGACGGCCGACTGGATTATTGATTTGGGTCCAGAGGGTGGACAAAGAGGCGGGCGATTGGTGGGGATGGGAACGCCCGAAGAGCTGTCGTTGATCGGTGCGTCTTATACGGGTCAATTTCTCAAGGACATTCTGGCCGCCTGATTCCTGATACCGCGTCTTCAAGAAATCTTGGTCTGACCATTTTACCAAGTTCGACGGTCCACCGAGACACCCTGTGTTAGTGTCCGCGCCCGCTGACGGGTAGACCGAGCCCGACGCGTCTTGCGATTAGAGTAAACCGCTCGGCCTTTACTTCTCACCGACTTCCCCTAGGATTTGAAGATGGCTGACGCAATCCCCGCAACCGACCTCGATCCCGAAGAGACCCGCGAATGGCAGGATGCGCTCGCCGCTGTGATTGAGCGCGAGGGCGAGGAACGCGCCCATTATTTGCTGGAAACCCTCATCGATCAGGCCCGTCGCAACGGAACGTTTATTCCCTATCGATCGACGACGGCGTATCTCAACACCATTCCCACCGCAAAGGAACCAAAAAGTCCCGGGGACGCATCGCTCGAATGGCGAATACGCTCTCTCGTTCGATGGAATGCCTTAGCGATGGTGATGCGAGCGAACCGCACCAGCAGCGAACTTGGTGGCCATATTGCAAGCTTCGCATCCGCCGCCACGCTCTACGACGTAGGGTTCAATCATTTTTGGCGAGGCCCGCAAGCAGAAAACGGTGCGGACCTCGTCTTCTTTCAAGGGCACTCAGCGCCCGGCATATATGCTCGTGCATTTCTTGAAGGTCGCCTGAACGAGTCGCAGCTCGAAGGATTCCGTCAGGAGGTCGACGGTCAGGGGCTTTCCTCATACCCGCATCCCTGGCTCATGCCCGATTTCTGGCAGTTCCCCACCGTGTCTATGGGACTGGGACCGATTCAGGCCATCTATCAGGCTCGGTTTATGCGCTACATGCAGAACCGCGAATTCATTCCCCACTCCGACCGGAAAGTCTGGGCCTTCATGGGGGATGGCGAGATGGATGAACCCGAGTCGACGGGTGCGCTCGGGCTTGCCGGGCGCGAACGGCTGGATAACCTGGTCTTTGTCATCAACTGCAACCTGCAGCGACTGGATGGGCCGGTGCGAGGCAACGGGAAAAT
>RGTL01000215.1 GCA_010025385.1 Gammaproteobacteria bacterium
CCACGCCCAAGCCAAAGAACTGTCGATCGAGTTGCTCGACCGTGTCGGTATCACTGAACCCGCACGGCGCTTTGATCAATACGTGTTCGAGTATTCTGGCGGGATGCGGCAGCGGGCGATGATTGCTATGGCTCTGACGACCAAACCACGACTGCTGATCGCGGATGAGCCGACAACTGCACTGGACGTCACTATCCAGCGGCAAGTTATCGACCTGATGAAAGAGTTGGTAGCCGATTTTGGCATGTCCATCCTTTTCATTACCCATGACCTGGGCGTCATCGCACAGACCGCCGACCGCGTTGCGGTGATGTATCTTGGCCGGATTATGGAGAAAGGTCCGGTGCGCGATGTCATGCGGAATCCGGCTCATGCCTATACCCGCGGGCTTTTGAATTCCTTACCCGATCTCAGCAATCTTGAAGCGCCTCTAACGCCGATCCCAGGAGATATCCCCTCACCGCTAGAACGCCCTTCGGGCTGCGTTTTTCACACTCGAAACCCGGAACTGGCGCCTGGCTCTCGCTACGAGCGTGACGTACCGCCCATGACCGAAATTCGCCCTGGCCATTTCGCAGCAATTTTCCCTGAGGATGTACGATGACCCCTCTGGTTATAATCGAAAACCTGACTGTAGCCTTCCCGATTGGCCGACGGCTCTTTGGTCCGACGCCTATGGTGCAGGCGGTCAAAGGTGTCTCACTAAACATCCCAAAGGGCAGCTTTGTCGGGCTGGTTGGCGAAAGCGGCTCCGGCAAAACAACGCTGGGGCGCGCGATCCTGAAAGCCTCGCCTATCAGTAGCGGGACGATCACTTATTGCGACGGCACGCGGCACTATGACATTGCAAGCATGTCCAAGGTCGAAGAGCGTGATTTTCGCTTCCAAGCACAGATGATCTTTCAGGATCCCTACGCCGCACTCTCCCCGCGCATGACCGTGCGAGACATCATCGCGGAACCATTAGAGGTGCTGGGCATTACCCAAAGCCGCAAAGAAACAGACGCTCGCGTGCGAGAAATCGCCAGCAAATGCCGAATCAACCTAGAACATCTGCGGCGCTATCCGCACGCTTTTTCCGGCGGACAGCGGCAGCGGATCTCTATCGCGCGAGCCTTAGCCGCCGCACCGAAATTTGTCGTGGCGGATGAATGTGTCGCGGCTCTTGATGTTTCGATTCAGGCCGACATCCTGAACCTGCTGAAACAGTTACAACAGGATATGGATCTCACCTACCTCTTCATTTCGCACGATCTCAGCGTCGTTGCCCATGTCTGCGATTACGTCGCCGTCATGTATCTGGGGGAGATCGTCGAAGAAGGCCCCACGCGCGAGATTTTCACAAATCCGCAACATGATTACACAAAATCCCTGCTCGCCGCGATACCCTCTTTGGACCCAGATCAACGCAGTCGGGTGGTCGCGTTTGAGCGCGGCACAGTCACGATGGAGAACTAAATGGCCGATTATGATCTTGATAACGCCTATGAAATAGACGGCCCCGACAACGCTAAGACACTCTATGGCCGCTGGGCAGAAACCTATGACAGCAGCTTTAGCGAGGGCTGGGGCTATATCGCCCCGCGTGAGATTGCAGGCATCTACACAGCGCTTAGCGACCGCAATGAACCGATCCTGGATATCGGCGCAGGCACGGGGCTGGTGGCCGAGCATCTGCCAGGCCGCGTGGTGGACGGAATCGACATCACACAAGAAATGCTGGATATGGCTGCGCAAAAAGGCCTATACCGCCACCGCATCCTCGGCAATGTACTAGAGCCCCTTGAGATGGCCGATGACACCTATGGCGGCGTGATCTCATCCGGTACGTTTACCCATGGCCATGTCGGCCCGGATTGCCTGCAAGAGATGATCCGAGTTTGCCGCTCTGGCGCGTTGTTTGTCTGCGGCTGCATTCCACAAGTCTTTGACAGCATGGGCTTTGGATCACGACTCGCGATTCTGAACGCGCGCGGCCTCATCAGCGATTTAAGCTTCCGCGACATTCCGATCTACGAGGGTAAAGACCACCCTCACGCCGCCGACCGAGGCCTTGTTATGGTATTTCGCAAGTGTTGATCCTCGCGCAGCCAGACGAGGATGAGGCCGTGACAGCAGGCATCGAGGCATCATTTGTAGAATATGTAAGGGCGCTTCGCCGCCAATTGCCTGGGCCATACCTTTGGATGGCTAAGGCATTGGCGACCGGCCGCGTCTATTGGATTGGCGAATGGCAAGGCGTGGTTATGCACGCGCAGGTCCACCCTCTGTACATGGTAGACTCTATTGGCATTCTGCCGCAAGCGCAGGGCAACAGCCGTGGCACCAAGTCCATTTCCTCACCTTATATTCGCGGCTCGGTTACAACGTGACCGATTTCTGACCACCCACCAGCAACAAAGACGACAATCACCGCATACACATGACCAAGACACTTAATGGAGTTTTCTGATGCAAGACCCAACCTTCACCGCCCCCGGCCGCTTTTGGCGCGGCAATTTGCACACTCATTCGAACCGCTCGGACGGGGTGCTGCCTCCCAAGGAAGTCTGCCACCGCTATCGCGAAGAGGGCTATGACTTCATCGCCCTAACCGACCATTTCATTGGCGAATACGACTATCCCATCGTGGATACGCGCCCCTTTCGGACGGAGGGATTCACGACGATCCTCGGGGCAGAGGTGCATTCCGGTGCAATGGAAAACGGCGAGTTATGGCACATTCTTGCGGTTGGCCTGCCCCTCGACTTTGCGCCACCGAATTCCCCTGGTTTTCAGCCTATTGATGGCATGGAGACCGGCCCAGAACTTGCCATGCGCTGCCGTGAGGCAGGCGCTTTTGTCGCCGTCGCCCATCCCGAATGGGGTGGATTATCGTTGCAGGACGCTCGCAGCTTAACAGCCGCCCATGCGGTTGAAATCTACAACCACGGCTGTCAGGTCGGCGCGGACCGGGCAGAGGGGTTCTGGCATTTGGACCGCCTGCTGGAAGAAGGCCGCGCTCTAACGCTCTGCGCCACAGACGATGCGCATTTTACAGAGCCAGATCACTTTGGTGGCTGGGTCATGGTAAAATCTGAGTCAAACGAACCCGAGGCTTTGCTTCGTGCACTGAAAACTGGATCATATTATTCAAGCCAAGGACCAGAAATTAATAATATTGAAGTCTCTGCAAAACATGTTGTCGTGAACTGTAGTTCGGTCGCGACAGTTATCGTTCAAGGAAAAGGATCTGCTGCA
>RGTL01000216.1 GCA_010025385.1 Gammaproteobacteria bacterium
CAAACTGCTCGCTGCCATCGGTGCCTGGGTGGGCTGGCAACTGTTACCCATGGTGGTTTTACTCAGCGCCGGAACGGGTGCCATCATCGGCATCACAATGCTCATTACAGGACGCCACAAAAAGGGCCAGCCCCTTCCGTTCGGGCCGTACCTCGCCGGAGGTGGATGGCTTGGGCTTTTGTATGGTGAGGATCTTCAGCGCTTGTATTTTTCAATGATTTTTCAATAGCGGAGTTTTAGCGTTGGCTTTTTTTAGGGTGGCCTTGAGCGGTGGCATCGGCAGCGGTAAAACCGCCGTCACTGACTTTTTGGCCGCGCACGGCATCACCATTCTGGATGCCGATGTCTTCGCCCATCGGGTGACCGCCTCAGGCGAAGCTGCCGTCGTTGAAATTGCCGGCGCTTTTGGTCCTTCGGTACTCACACCTTCGGGTGATCTCAACCGAGCCGCTCTTCGTGACCTCGTATTTGCCGACGAAACAAAACGGCGCGCGCTTGAAGCGATCGTACATCCAAAAGTTCGAGCAGCGATGAACGAAGCGGCCGACGAGGCATCTGGCCCTTATGTTGTGTTCTCGATTCCACTGCTGGTAGAAACCGGCCAAGCCAAACGCTTTGACCATGTGGTGATTGTCGAGGCGCCAATCGCTTTACGGGCGGCGCGCGTCAAAAAAAGAAGCGGTCTTAATCAAGAATCCTTCGAGAAGATATGTCTATCGCAGGCGAGTGACGAGGAGCGCGCAGCGCTCGCCCACGACCTTATTGTCAACGATGGCCCGCTCGACGCCTTAAAGATAAAGACAGACGCGCTGCACCAGAAACTGCTGTCACTTGCGGCTGCTAAAAACGGCTAGGCCTTAACCACTTGAAAGTCAGATGACCCTGCATGAGCAATTAATCCACCGCTTCTCGAGCTTTGAACGAGTCGAACATAATTCACCGGATCTCACGCGCGCCTCAGTGGCCATCATCGTCACGGCAACGGATGAACATAGCCAGCCCGGGGTGTTGCTCACCCGCCGCGCGGCCAACTTGCGTCGCCATGCTGGTCAATACGCCCTGCCCGGTGGGCGCATGGACGCCGGCGAGACGGCCGTCGAGACCGCGTTTCGCGAATGCGAAGAGGAGATCGGTCTTTGCTTCGATGAGCAGCATGTGGTCGGTATGCTCGATGACTTCGTCACGCAGTCCGGTTTTTGCATCACGCCGGTGGTCGGATTCTCAGCCGCCCCGGTGACGCCCAAGCCGGATCCCAGTGAGGTCGAGAAAGTCTTTCACATACCGCTTGCTGAACTCGAGGGCGCAACCACGCATCTTCCGGAAGACCACGTTGAGGATGGAGAACGCGACGGGTTCTCGATCATGCTGCCCACGGTGGGTCATCGCATATACGCACCGACTGCAGCGATGTTGTTCCAGTTTCGGGAGATCGTCCTGCTGGACCGCCATACCCGGGTCGCCCATTTGCGGCAGCCGCAATTTGCCTGGCGCTGAGTGCGCTACGACCGGGAGCTACCTCAAGAGATGACAGACTCGCTCGAGTAGCGCGCGGTTTCCCTCCAGGAAATCAATCGTCTTTAGCTCATCAACATCTGCCCACCTCAACTGTTGCCCCTCCAGACCTTTCACCTCACCCGAGTACCGGGTGACCTGCCAGAGATGCAGGTTCACCGATCGATCGGGATAATCGTGGCGACAAGAAAAAAGCGGCTGGGCCGCCTGCACGAAAAGGTTTAACTCTTCCTTGAACTCCCGAACGAGGGCTTCAAAAACATCCTCGCCGGGCTCTAGCTTTCCACCGGGAAACTCCCACTGGCCGGCGTAATCCTTGTCAGGCGGGCGCTGACCCACCAGCACCCGGCCCTTTTCATCAAGGGCAATGCCCACGGCGACCTGAATCAGATCAGGTTCGGTAATCGGCATTAATGCTGATGTAGTCGTGCGTGAGATCGCAGGTCCATACGCGAGCCCTGCTTCGACCCACGCCCAGATCCACTTCGATCTGAATGTTGGCACCCTCAAGATGCGTTGCGACCTCGCGCTCGTCATAGCCTGATACGCGCCCTCCGCTTCGGGCAATCGCAATACCGCCAATGGAGACACAAAGCTTCTGCTGATCAAGAGGCGCGCCCGACTTACCTACAGCCATCACAATGCGGCCCCAGTTGGCGTCCTCGCCGGCAATCGCAGTCTTCACGAGTGGCGAATTGGCTACGCTAAGCGCGGCCTTGCGGGCATTGGCTGTTGAATTGGCACCGATGACATCAACCGTAATGAACTTGCTTGCGCCTTCGCCATCGCGAACCACCTGGATCGCAAGATCCGTCATGAGTTCTTTCAGCGCGGTGCGAAAGGCCTTGAGCGACGGATCGCTTTTCGACTTGGGCGCGGGGTTTCCCGCCTGACCGGTCGCGGCAAGAATCAGGGAATCGCTTGTGGAGGTATCGCTGTCCACGGTAATACTGTTGAAGGACTCGCGGGCACTCTCGCGCAGCAACTCATCAAGAATACCGGGCGGAATTCGGGCATCCGTAAACACAAACGCCAGCATCGTTGCCATGTCGGGCGCGATCATCCCTGAGCCTTTTGCAATGCCCGACAGCATGACCGGGCTACCGGCAATGTCGACCCGAAAGGAGGCCCCTTTGGGATAGGTATCGGTGGTGCCAATGGCCTTGGCGGCCTGCAACCAGGAAGCGGTTCTAGCGCGTGACTTGATGCGCGAGAGGGCCCGCTCAATCCGGTCCACCGGCAGCGGCTCCCCAATGACGCCGGTTGATGCGATCAGCACCTCAGATGCTTTGCAGCCCCCTATCCGACCGGCCATGGCCGCTGTTCTCTTCACATCCGCATGGCCTTGTTTGCCCGTGAACGTATTGGCGTTGCCGCTGTTAATGAGAATTGCACGAGCCTTTCCGCGACCGACGACGTCACGACTCCACTGCACGGGCGCCGACGCTGTCGTTGACCGGGTAAACACGCCTGCGACCGAAGAGTCCGGCGCCAGGCGCACCAGCAGAAGATCATCCCGGCCCTTGTACTTGATACCGGCTTTAAGCGCGGTCAGGTGGACGCCGGCTATGGCCGGCATCCGGGGAAATTCCACAGGCGCAAGCGGCGAGCGCTTAAGAGTTGCCACGGGTCTTGACTACTGCTCTACAGTTTGCCGTGGCACTGCTTGTACTTCTTGCCGGATCCGCACGGACAGGGCTCGTTGCGGCCCACTTTGGAGCCGGACCG
>RGTL01000217.1 GCA_010025385.1 Gammaproteobacteria bacterium
ATGGTTTGGCACGATTGCTCGCCAAGACGGACAAGGTCTCGATGCCGAACCATCTGCTTCCTGAGTCAATCATTCCCGAGTTTTTGCAAAGCCAGGCGACACCTTCTGCGATTGCTGAGGCTTTACTCGATCTACTGAAGGACCACAATAAAGCTCAAGCAATTTCGTCCTCACTAAGGTCGATTCGAGACACGTTGGATCTTGATACGAACCGGCTCGTTGCAGAGGCTGTCGTGGAGCTTAGTCAGGCCTCTCGCGAACCATGAAGCTGCGCTCGTCCAGGCCTCTCGTCGCGGGGGTAGATGAGGTTGGTCGCGGCCCGCTGGCGGGTCCCGTCGTAGCGGCAGCGGTGATTCTGGACCCGTTGGCAGATCTGTCAGACATCATGATCGATGATTCAAAGCGTCTGAGTGCAAAAAAGCGCGCGAGGGCTGAGGCGGTTTTGCGGCAGCGAGCGCTCGCCTGGACCATTGGCATCGCCGAGGTGGCTGAGATCGATCGGCTGAATATTCATCACGCCTCCTTGTTGGCCATGCGTAGGGCGATTTTGTGTCTACCGCTTCGACCTGCGCACGTGCTGGTGGACGGCAAGCATCTGCCCAGGTGCGATGTTCCAGCGACCGCTATCGTAGGTGGCGATTACCTGGAGCCGTCTATCTCGGCCGCCTCTATCATTGCCAAGGAGTACCGGGATCGATATATGTCCCGTCTTGATCGGGAATTTCCGGGTTATGCATTCGCCCGAAACAAAGGGTATCCTACGAGAGAACACATCCTGGCCCTATCGACTCTGGGAGTATGCGCCGTGCATCGACGAACGTTCGCTCCAGTCAGTGAGATATTGCACCCAAGCGCCTAGTCGACCCCTCGCAAGTCATGTCTGAATCCGGCTTTGTTCATCTTAACGTACACACGGAGTATTCCCTAAGCGAAGGGATTGTGCGGATCAAGGAGTTGGGTGTTCGTGTCGCCGAGGGCGGCATGCCGGCCGTGGCGATGACGGATCTTGGGAATCTGTATGCGGCGGTAAAGTTTTACCGGTCTTGCCTCGAGGCTGGTGTAAAGCCCATCTTTGGAGTTGAACTGGACGCCCAACTCAATGGGGAGGCATCGCATGGCCGCGTGACTCTGTTATGCCGTAATAACCTAGGGTTTCGGCGATTAAGCGCGTTGCTCACGGACTTGTACACCATGCCTCGTGCTGACGATAAGCTGCTTGTCCGTCAGTCCCAAATGGCAGGCCTGGGTGAGTCGGTTATTGTGATCGCTGGCGCCCATAGCGAAGTAGGCAGGCTTCTCGCTGCAGGCCATCGTCCAGAGGCCGTAGAGGCGGTGCGCCAGGGACTACAACTTTTTCCGGACGGATTTTTTCTGGAAATCTCCCGAATTGGCCGGGGGGAGGAGTCTGCCTACGAGCAGAATGTGCTCGACGTTGCGAGTGAAACGGGCGCTCCGCTGGTGGCTACAAATGCGGTGCGCTTCCTGACACCCGAAGATTTCGAAGCCCACGAGATACGTACCTGTATTCATCAGGGCCGCATTCTGGATGATCCTCGACGGCCCCGGCTGTTCACCGCTCAACAATATCTTCGCTCGGCGAAGGAGATGAACGAACTCTTCACGGATCTGCCCAGTGCATTGACGAACTCGGTAGAGATCGCCAAGCGCTGCAATGTTTTTTTGGATTTTGAAACGACGCATATGCCTCGATTCCCTCTGTCGGATGAAGACACGGCGGATAAGGAACTGGCCACCTTGTCGCAAGAGGGGCTCACCACTTACCTAAAGCGACACGCTCTGGAGGATTCACAAATCTACGGGGATCGGCTTGCTTCGGAGATTGAGACCATCAACCGAATGGGATTTGCCGGGTACTTTTTAATCGTGGCGGATTTCATTCGTTGGGCGTTGGCCAACGGTATTCCCGTGGGACCAGGGAGAGGCTCCGGGGCGGGTTCATTAGTGGCCTTCTCGCTTGGGATTACCCGATTAGATCCAATTAAACATGGGCTGCTATTTGAACGATTTCTTAATCCGGAGCGGGTATCCCTGCCGGACTTTGATATCGATTTCTGTATGGTCGGACGCGATCGAGTCATTGAATACGTCAGTCAAAAATATGGGGCGGACAAAGTGGCTCAAATCATTACCTACAACACGCTTGCCGCTCGAGCCGTAGTGCGAGACGTTGGCCGTGTCATGGGCATGCCCTACGGTTTTTGTGACACTCTGGCCAAACTAGTGCCCTTCGAAGTGGGGATGACTCTGGATAAAGCGCTGGCTCAGGATGACGAACTGCGGCGCCGGTTCAAGGACGAGCCCGAAGTCACCCAGCTGATTGAAAATGCCAAGCGGCTTGAAGGCATGCCACGCAATGCGGGCAAGCATGCTGGAGGCCTAGTCATTGCCCCGGAGCCCATCTCAGAGTTTTCGCCGCTTTATTGGGAACAAGGGATGACCCAAGCGGTCACGCAATTTGATAAGGATGACTTGGAGGCGATTGGTCTTGTGAAGTTCGACTTTCTCGGGCTTCGGACGCTCACGGTAATCGATTGGGCGGTAAAAATGATCAACGACGAGCGGCGCAAAGCCTCCGAGGAATTGCTTGATATCGAATCGCTCGACCCGAGCGATCCTGATGTGTACGGGCTAATTTGCACCGGACGCACGACCGCAAGAAATGGAACGGCAGCGGCAGATTTTTATAGATGGCGCTACGGATCGCGGTGTCGAGGCGGACCTTGCAAGCCATATCTTTGACCTGATTGAAAAATTCGCAGGCTACGGTTTCAACAAGTCTCACTCGGCAGCATACGCGCTTTTAAGCTATCAGACGGCCTGGCTGAAGCGGTATTACCCAGCCCAATTCATGTCCGCGGCGCTGTCGGCCGATATGGAGCATACCGATAAGGTTGTGGTACTGATCAATGAGGCTAAGGCACTGGGCCTCACGATTGAGCCGCCAGACATTAACAGGGGATCGATTAAATTCGCCGTGGGTCAGGACGGGAGCGTGGTCTATGGGCTTGGGGCGATCAAAGGGGTGGGAGAAAAAGCGCTTGAAAATATTCTCGATGAGCGCTCCCGCCATGGCGTCTTCACTGACCTAATGACATTCTGTCGGCGCGTAGATTCTCAGAAAGTTAACAAGAAGACCATTGAAGCGTTGATATGCACAGGTGCGCTTGATAGCTTCAATCCGGATCGCGCTCAGCTCATGGGACAGCTTCCGCAGGCGA
>RGTL01000218.1 GCA_010025385.1 Gammaproteobacteria bacterium
CGCTGATGATCATCAAGGCAATCCTCAGGCGAACTGTTCGAGAAACCGAATCTCGTTTTCAAAAAAGGTCCGAAGGTCGTTCACTCCATAGCGCAACATGGCCAGGCGCTCGATGCCGAGTCCAAAGGCGTAGCCGGTATAGGCTTCGTTATCGATCCCAACCTGATCAAATACGGCTGGGTGGACCATTCCACAGCCCAGCACCTCGAGCCAGCCCGTGTGACCACAGATGCGGCAGCCCTCGCCCTCGCAGAACACGCAACCCATATCCACCTCCGCCGAGGGCTCGGTGAAGGGAAAAAACGAGGGTCGAAAACGAACCGGTAAGTCGCGTTCAAAAAACTCCTGCAGAAAAAAGATCAAAACGCCTTTAAGGTCAGCGAACGAGACGTCTTTATCTACGGCAAGACCCTCTACCTGGTGAAACATCGGCGTATGCGTCACATCCGAATCGCAGCGGTACACCCGTCCGGGCGCGATAACCTGCAGCGGAGGCTGATGCGTCTCGAGGTAGCGAATCTGGACCGGCGAAGTGTGCGTCCTGAGCACGGTGCTGGGCGAGACATAAAACGTGTCGTGCATGGCGCGCGCGGGATGATTTTTGGGGATATTCAGCGCCTCAAAATTATGAAAATCATCCTCAATCTCGGGACCATGAGCGATATCAAATCCAGCCCGGGAAAAGATTTTTTCAATGCGTCGCAGCGTGCGGGTAATCGGATGTAAGGCGCCGGTCCGCCTCCCGCGACCCGGCAGGGTCACATCTACTCGCTGGGCCGCGATCGCCGCCTCGGCCTCCTCCGCTTGTATCGCCAGCCCTCGCGCCTCGAGCGCGCTGGTCAACTCGGAGCGGATCCGGTTGACCGCGGCACCAAAGGCACTGCGTTCTTCAGCCGGCAGGCTTCCGATCTGCTTCAATTGCGTCGTCACCGAGCCTTGCTTGCCTAGCAGCGCAACGCGAACGGCTTCGAGTTCTCTCGACGTCTGCGCGCTCTCGATGTCGGCCTGCCCTTTCTCAAGGATCGTCGACAGGTCCTGATGGGCGCTTACGGTCATGGGTTTTGGCGTGAGGGAAATAAAAAAGGGGAAAAGGTGCTGTTCGCCTTTTCCCCTTCTTGTACGGCGCCCTGAGGGGAGCGCCCGACTATCAACGGTTAGGCTGCCAGCGCGGATTTGGCGCGTTCCGCCAGTGCCGCAAAACCACCTTGGTCATTGACTGCCATATCTGCGAGGATCTTACGGTCCACCAGAATATTGGCTTTACCCAACCCGTCGATCAGACGGCTATAGCTGAGATCATGAATACGCGCGGCGGCGTTAATACGCACAATCCACAGCGCCCGAAACTGTCGCTTGCGCTGACGGCGATCACGGTACGCGTACTGGCCGGCCTTCATGACGGCCTGCTTGGCCACCCGATAAACGTTCTTTCGCGCGCCACGATACCCCTTGGCGCGGGCGAGGACCTTATTGTGGCGGGCTCTGGCGGTGACGCCTCTTTTTACTCTGGGCATGGTGTTAGCTCTTGTCTTGGTTCAGGACAACCTGAACGAAAAATACGTTGCTCATACAGCGACCGGATCTTGCGACAGGACCGCCTTAGGCGTAGGGCATCATCCGGCGCAGCGACGCCTGGTCGGCAGCGTCTACCATTACGCCATCTCGCAACTGTCGCTTACGCTTGGTCGATTTCTTGGTCAGGATGTGATTGAGGTAGGCCTGGGACCGTTTGAACTTCCCGCTGGCGGTACGCTTGAAGCGCTTCGCAGCCCCTCGATTGGTTTTCAGTTTTGGCATGACCTGCTGTCCTTGGCGCTCCCGGCGCTCAATGTTTTGTGGGGGCGATGACCATGACCATCTGCCGCCCTTCCATCTTCGGCATCTGCTCAACAATGCCGACTTCTTTCAAATCTTCCTCTACGCGCTTCAGCATTTGCATGCCAAGTTCCTGGTGGGCCATCTCCCGTCCACGAAACCGCAGCGTAACTTTTACTTTGTTACCCGCATCAAGAAACTTATTCAGACTCCGAACCTTAATGTCGTAATCGCCGATATCGGTCCCGGGCCGGAATTTGATTTCCTTGACGGTGATCTGCTTTTGCTTTTTCTTTGCTTCCTGTTTTTTCTTGGAGCTGGAATATAAAAACTTCCCGTAATCCATCAGCCGGCACACAGGGGGCTCGGCGTTTGGGGCGATCTCGACGAGATCCATTCCTTTTTCTTCTGCGATCGCCCGCGCTTCCTGCGCACTGACGATGCCCAATTGCTCACCGGTATCACCGACCAAGCGCAACTGCGCGTGCGTAATGTCTTCGTTGAGCCGCTGCTCTTTTGTTCCTGCTATTGCCAGATCCTCCAGAAAAACTAATGCCGCGCGCCTGCTTCCAGGTCAGGTAACTGCTGATGCAGTTCGGACACCGCTATGGTGCCAAGATCCTGCCCTTCGCGCGTGCGCACGGCCACGGTGCCTTCGGCCTTCTCCCGATCGCCCACGACGAGCAGATACGGAATACGCCGAAGCGTTGATTGGCGAATTTTATAGCCAATTTTCTCGTTTCTCAAGTCACTTTCGACTCTGAGCCCCTGTTTTTTAAGACGTTTTTCAGTATCCAGGACGAACTCGCTCTGCTTGTCGGTGATGTTGAGCAAAATGGCCTGTACCGGCGCAAGCCAGAAAGGCAGTTTGCCCTCGGTATCCTCGATCAAAATACCGATAAACCGCTCCAAAGAGCCCAATATGGCCCGGTGAATCATGACCGGCACCTTCTTTGAGCCGTCTTCGGCAACGTAGCTCGCACCGAGACGCCCGGGCATCGAAAAGTCCACCTGAATCGTCCCGCACTGCCATCGGCGGCCGATGGAGTCCCTTAGGACAAATTCATGCTTAGGGCCATAAAAGGCGCCCTCACCCGGCTGAACGGTATACGGGATGTTTTTCTCCTCAAGCGCATCGGCGAGGGCTTTTTCTGCCCGATCCCAAAGCGCGTCTTCGCCTACCCGCTGCTCGGGTCGGGTCGATAGCGCGACCTCGATATCCGAAAAACCAAAGTCTTTGTACATCCGATACGTGAGCTCAATCAGCGTTGAGACTTCACTTTGCAGTTGGTCCTCGGTGCAGAACACATGCGCATCATCCTGGGTAAAGCGCCGGGCACGCATCAGGCCATGCAGCGTCCCGGAAGGTTCATTGCGATGCACAATGCCAAACTCTGCGATTCGAATGGGTAACTCTCGATAGC
>RGTL01000219.1 GCA_010025385.1 Gammaproteobacteria bacterium
AACAGCACGACGCCGAAATCCTCAGCTAGCGCTTTTAAAGAATCTTTGGAGAGGGGCATGATGATTTAGAAGGGTCAATCTCGAATGAACCGCCACAGGCTAGACTACGGATTTTGCCAGCGGTCACTTTATCTCAATGTCCAAGTCATCTTTTCACCTTGCCAGCGACGACATTTACAGGAGAGTCCATTTTAGCGGCCTCATCGATGCCTTAAGACGCATGCATCAGGAAACGCCGGCCGAGGTTCAAGACATGCTCCTGGACCAGCCTGGCGTCGAGGGAACCGACTATTCGTTGATCCGCGCCGCCTGGCAAAAGGGGTCAGCCATTGGCGTTAAGGTGGCGAATATATTCCCAGGCAATCGGCAATCGGATCTGCCCGCCATTCACGCCGCCTACGTCCTTTTTGACGGCGAAACCGGCGTACCCACCCGATCCATAGACGGCACCGCCCTAACCTACTTGAAAACAGCAGCAGACTCGGCCTTGGGTTCAAGGCTGCTGGCCAGACCCGACAGCAAGAATATGCTGATGGTCGGCGCCGGCGCCATGGCCCCTTACCTCATCGAGGCGCACCACTGCGCCTGCCCTGAACTCAGCTCGGTGCGGGTTTGGAATCGCTCGAAAGATCGACGCGATGAACTCGTTCGCGCCCTTGAAGACCGTTATGCCATCTCGGCGGTTGATGATCTTTCTGATGCGGTCGCGTGGGCGGACCTTATATCCTGCGCGACCATGACTACAGAGCCTTTGCTACGCGGAGATTGGCTGAACGAAGGGGTGCACGTAGATCTGGTTGGCGCCTATCGCCTGGATATGCGTGAGGCCGACGATTCGACTCTGCGACGGGCTCGCTTGTTCGTGGACTCTCGCAATACCACGATTAAAGAAATTGGAGAATTGACCATTCCTATCGCGGCAGGCGTCATTAAAGAAAGCGACGTCCTTGCCGATCTTTATGATCTTTGCTCCGGAGCTATAGGACGAACCGGGAAAGCCGACATCACGGTGTTCAAAAACGGCGGCGGGGGACATCTTGATCTGATGACCGCGCGCTATATAGAGGCCTGTTTTGAGTCCTGATCCTCAAGGGGCTATTAGCCCGGATTCAACACGCCCCAGAAAAGAGGCATCCACGCCGCCACCATCACGGCCAGAAAAGAAAGTTCGACTCGAATAATAAATCGATAGTGGCTTTTCGATTCGCCCTCGCTCGAGGATTTGTAGATCATGCTCATCATCACATCCAATAGCGTAACGAAGAAAAAGATCGGCACCAACGCGGGGACAATAACGGTCGTAAAAAACGCCACGCCCTCATAGCGCGTCGGCTGAAGCGCAAAAGGAGCGAGAACCGTTAGGACAGTGATAACGCCCACAAGCATTGCTCTCAGTGCGCCCAGTCGAGGCAAAAGACCGTTTAGAAGTTTCACATTCTCTAGTTTTCTTTTGACAGATTACACAGCACCTTGTTGCCCCTGAGGCACTCCCATGTTCTTACCAACTGCGCACCTTCTTCCTCAAGAAGCGCAGAATAATTATCTGTCGCTATCGCGCAGACATCCTTGTTGCCTTCCATCCTATCGAAGAGACCCTGCACAATAAGTGATCCACCAAAGGTTAGCGCGGCCAGCCCCCAGGTCGCGCCCGTCTTCAAAACGCCTTCGAGATCGGCCTCGATTTTAGGAGCCGAAAGCGTACCACCCACCCGGTAAAAGTTGGTGAACGAGGACGCAGAGATACCCGCACCCTTTCTCGCCTTTGGACGAATTAAAAGGACGATGGACTCGTCAATGAGACTGATACCGCCCCGAATAAGAAAGGTCACCTCCTCCGTCTGGATTGCGATGGTGTCGCGCGACATCACGATTCCGTCGACCACCCGAAAACCCACAATTCCGCAATCCACAATATGGAATTCATTTTTCTTTTTCGGGTTCACCACACCCAGTATCTGAGCCAAAATCGACTGGGTCAGAATGTCCATGCCCGTTGCCGGAAAATAGGTATTCAGACCAGATACCTTAAACTCACCATTGGCTTTTGATGCCCACTCCTTCAATGAAATGCCGCGACTGGTGATCTGGATATCCACATCAACGCTGCCTTCGAGCGGTAGCCTTGAATTTGCGAGGGCTGGAATCTCTCGAGCCACTAATCCCTCGATAGCAAAACCTAAATTGAGCAGATAGGGCTTCTCCGTGGAGTCCAGCTTCAAATCAAGGTCAAAAGAGCCGCCAGAGAATTCTCCGGCATCCGAACGAAGCGTTAATACGCCATCATCAATATCAATCTGGGTGATCAAATTGTTGGCTTTGAACCTTCGGGTGACAAGCTCCTTCGACTGAAAGTCCAGATCCACAGCAAGAGGCGCGATCCAGTCGAGTGAAACCGGCTGATTGCTGAAGATGGATCCCTGCGTCTCCGTTTCTGCTGACTTCGCGTCAGACACCTCTCCCGAGGGAGGGGCGGGAAAAATCTCCATCAGGTTCAGCCGGCTGGACCATACATCACCGACAACCTTTAAAGGTCCTGGGCCTTGCGCTGATGTCTTGATGCCGGGAAGCAAGCCCGCCCCTAACATTACACTCCCTGCCAGGTCATTATTTCCAACAAGAAGAGAAAACTCAGCTTGCTGAGCCCCAGATTCCAAGAACTCCAAATTTCCGTCGAGCGAGACAGGGCCAGGGTCAAGAAGATCCTCCGGCAACCAGCGCCGGAGATTCTTTAGCGAGGCGGTTTCAATGTGCGCCTGCAGCTTCGTCCCGCTGCTGATGGGCCAAGCAATATCGCCAGCAAAGGTTGCTTTGATGTCCTCCGCCTCGATAGCCAAATTCGTTTGAAGCAAACGATTTGCATCCGAGGAGGCCTGACGGCGGATAGAAAGGGCGGCCGAAAGGGGTCCCTCTATTGGAATCTCGTAATCAATCAGTTTGCCAAAAAGCGTTGCATCTTCCACCGAAAAACGAGCAGTTAAATCGAGGTCCGATGTCCCATTAAGATCAGCCAAGCGACCGCTGACTTTCAGGCTCATACCGTCAGTCACGCCGTCGACGGAAACAAAAAACGGGTCTTCAGGATTTTTTGAGCCTACCAATGTAGCCGACAGCTTTCCCGGGACGCTGATCCCATCTTTGAAGCCAAAACTGCTGCCTAGCCTGCCCAGGTGATCGAGTTCAAGATCCACGGCAAGCGACCCGGATCTCAGGTTTGAGACATCCGGCAACTTA
>RGTL01000220.1 GCA_010025385.1 Gammaproteobacteria bacterium
CGACCGCAGTACCACATTAAACGAGATCGATACGCGCTCGTCATGAGACAGATTGGGATGCACGAAGTGGTGCAAAAACGCAGGCCAAAGCAGGATCTCTCCAGCCACGGGTTGGATACGAAACTCCGGATCAATCTGCCCATCCTTTCGGATGGCATTCATATTGGCTTGAGGCCTGGGATCGAAGAAGGAAATCGCCCCCGGGTCACGATCCGCTCGCCCCGGTAAGTCGGCAGGCGCTTTTGGCACCCGGACGTAATAGGTGCCAGACAGCCAGGCATGAGGATGATTGTGCAGGTTGTGATAGTCGCCAAAACGATTGATGTTTCCCCATCCTTGAAGTTGCCAATCGAGCGCATAGTCAATACCGGCTTCCTTTATATATTGAATGACAGCGTGATTGATGCACTCTCTCAGCCAAACTAGAGCGGGATCCTCTGAGGCGAGCAGATTATCGTCAAGGTATCGGGTCGTCATATCTGCCTGCTGTGCGTCCCGACGTCGTAACTCCTGTTCAAGCATTCCATTGATCTTAGGATCAGTCGGTATACGGTCGCGTAACATCATCGTCGGCCAGAGTGATAAAAATTTTGACGAATCAGGCATCGGCGATCACCACATACGCGTGCGGGCGGAGACACAAGATACCATTTCCCTGGCGAGACAGGTGAGCCCTCTAAAGCCTGCGCAGGCCGAGAGCAGCGATGCGGTATCCCCCAGGAAGACAGACTTCCTCGCTCGGTGAATTCAAGGAACACCTCTGCGATAATGAAGGCTTCTGGCAAAAGGGGATGCAAGAATTGGTGGAGCCGAGGAGGATCGAACTCCCGACCTTCGCATTGCGAACGCGACGCTCTCCCAGCTGAGCTACGGCCCCACAGGACCAGGTGGGTTGGGCCGACCTGGCGGGGCGATTTTATCCCAGGCCTCATACGCGTGCTACCAAGCCGTGCAGATGAGGCCGGCCATACTGCGAAAAAAGCAACGAGAATCAATGAAGGAACCCGAAATGGCATCCGATAACCCGTCAGGTGAAATTTCCTCAGACGCGCTTCTGGATGCGGCCCGTGTGTTTGAGGAGCGCATCCCCTTTAATCGCGTGCTCGGTCTTCGGGTGGAAAGTTTGGATGGGTCAGATGTGGCGGTGCGATTTGATATGCGCGACGAGCTGGTGGGTAACTTCACCCGCGGCAATTTGCATGGAGGGGTCATTTCCAGCGTACTCGATGTGGTGGGCGGGTTGGTCGCCTTTCTCGCGCTTCTCAAGCGCGAGGGCGTAACATCCTTGGAGGATGAGGCGGAGAAATTTTCAAAATTGGGAACGATTGATCTGCGGGTGGATTATCTACGACCTGGAATAGGCGAAACCTTCTGTGCAAAGGGTTTTGTCCTTCGCGCCGGTCGTAAGGTCGCGGTTACGCGGATGGAGCTTCACAATGAAGCGGACTCGCTGATTGCCGTCGGAACGGGCGCTTACAGCATTTCCTAGATATCTCGTTCGCCGAGGGTAGGGCGAGAGATAAGAGATAATAGAACTAACAGACACACCTCCTGAACGGATCGATGAGCGATACCAAAACAGATACCGCGCCTGCAAAGAACGCGCCTGGCGAGCAGCTGCGCCGAGCGCGAGAGGGCTATGGCTGGACACTCGAGGACGTCGCCGGCAATCTCAATCTCACCGTTGAGGTCGTTCGCGCATTGGAGTCGGGAGATCGGGATGCGCTTCCAGAAGCGGCCTTTGTGCGGGGCTATCTGCGCGCCTACGCGCGACTGATGGAGATTGATGAGAACACAGTGCTCGCAGGGTCTGGCGTTGGATCGCACGAAAGCATTGGCTCGGTCGTGCCCATTCTTGGAAAGGATGTCTTTAAACCAAAAAAAGACCGCCGCGGGCTTAAATTTTCAGAGACGAAAAAAGCATCCTGGAAAAAGCCTTTGGGCGTGTCTATCCTGGTGGTCATGGCTGTAATTGCGGCCTGGTGGTTCAGCGGATTACTGCCCACGTTTAAAGGGCTGATGGATTCATCGGGCAAGGAAAAAGAGCCCTCTGGCGCGATCTCGATTCCTCTGAATACCCAGAACTAGGGATACCGCATCCCCGGCTTTCGGCCAACGGGAGCGTCAGTTCAGTATCTCCTGCATGACCTCCAGATCGATATTGCCGCCGCTGAGGAGAATACCGATTCGACCGCGTGCGGGAACGGCGCCACACAGAAGCGCGGCCAACCCCAATGCGCCGGACGGCTCAACCACCAGACGGGCTGAGGCAAATAAGGCTTTTGTGGCGCTCACGATAGCGGACTCCGGGACGCTCACGATGTCTGCGACTTTTTCTCGGATGATTTCGAAGGTCAATTCACCCAGCGCTTCTGTGCGGGTGCCATCGGCAATCGTCTGAGGATTCTCGACGCGCTCAATTCGACCGCTGCGAAAAGAGCGTACGCCATCATCACCGGCGTCTGGCTCCACGCCAATAACTTTGCATTGGGGAGACAGCGCGCTGGCGCTGATCGCGCAGCCGCTCAGTAGACCACCACCGCCTAACGGAACCAGTAATGCATCCAGCGGTCCGGTGGATTCGAAGAGTTCAAGAGCGGACGTACCCTGACCCGCGATTACGTGCGGATCATTGAATGGAGGAATCAGCGTATAACCGTGCTGCTCCATCAGATCCCGACTGATCGCTTCACGTTTTGCGGTTTTTGGGTCGTAGCCGATGACTTGGGTGGCGTATCGTTCGGTTCCCGCCCGCTTAACCCGTGGTGCGTTGTCGGGCATAACGATAGTGGTCTTAACGCCCAACAGATGCCCTGACAAGGCCACAGCCTGGGCATGATTACCTGACGAGTGGGTGATGACGCCGCGTGACCGAGCCTGTGGGCTCAAGTGATTCATGGCGTTCCAGGCACCTCGAAACTTGAACGCATTAATTCGCTGAAGATTTTCGCACTTGAGAAAAAGCTCGCAGCCTAATTCATCATCGAGCGGGGTAGCCGACAAGACGGGGGTTTGGATCGCGTGACCCTCGAGTATCCGCGCAGCGGAGCGGATATCGTCAAATGTGGGCGCGTTGCTCAGAGCAGTCTCCAGTCAGTGTCTTTCGGTTTCAAGGGGCTGATGCCAGCCCGTTATCGCCGTATAGATGGTCGTACGACCCGTTACAATCTGGGAAAACTCTGTCGGTGTCAATATGAACAACTCTGTCCC
>RGTL01000023.1 GCA_010025385.1 Gammaproteobacteria bacterium
TCGGGCGGTCTGCCGGCGCTTAAGTTGCTTGATCAACCCGATGTGCAAATAGGCGGGTACAGCAAAGAAGCGCTCGAGATGATGTCGCGACTGGTTGAAAAGAAACTTCGAGACTTTAACGTGGATGTGACGGTGGTCTCGGTTCAGCCTGGGCCTGTCATCACACGGTTCGAGATTGATCCAGCGGCTGGTGTCAAAGCCAGCACGATTGTTGGATTGGCTAGAGATCTAGCCCGCGCACTCTCTGTCGTCAGTGTGCGCGTTGTCGAAAATATTCCCGGAAAGACCTATATCGGTCTTGAGATTCCAAACGAAACGCGCGAGACGGTTTTCCTGCTGGAAGGACTTGCCTCCGAGGTCTATGAATCAAGTAAGAGCCCGCTAACTCTCATCCTGGGTAAAGATATCGCGGGGGAGCCCGTGGTATCTGACCTATGTAAGATGCCCCACGTATTAATTGCGGGCACCACCGGTTCTGGTAAGTCGGTCTGCGTGAATGCGGTAATCCTCAGTATTCTCTACAAATCCACGCCTGAGGATGTTCGAATGATCCTAGTGGATCCCAAGATGCTGGAACTCTCTGCCTATGATGGTATTCCGCATCTCCTAACGCCAGTGGTTACTGACATGCAGAAGGCGGCTAACGCCTTGCGCTGGTGTATCGTGGAGATGGATCGCCGTTTCCGGGTGATGGCAGCCTTGGGCGTGCGCAATATCGTGGGGTACAACCGGAAGGTGGAGGCCGCGATAGCGTCCGGCAAACCCCTTGACGACCCATTGTTCTCTCCCCTGCCCGGTGACGAGTCTGACGTGCCGAAGCTCGGAAAGATTCCCTATGTCGTGGTAATTGTTGACGAGTTTGCTGACCTTCTGATGGTGGTAGGCAAGAAAATCGAAGAACTCATTACGCGCATTGCGCAACGAGCCCGCGCGGCAGGGATTCACCTCGTCCTCGCCACGCAGCGCCCGTCGGTGGATGTCGTAACGGGTCTGATAAAAGCAAACATTCCCACCCGAATTGCGTTCCAGGTGTCCTCGCGGGCAGATTCAAGAACCGTGCTGGATCAAATGGGCGCAGAGCAGTTGTTGGGGCACGGCGACATGCTGTTTATGCCACCGGGGACAGGTTTTCCCGTAAGGGTTCATGGCTCCTTCGTGTCGGATCAGGAGGTGCATAGGGTCGCAGAGGAGCTGCGGAAAGGTGGAGAGCCGGAGTATTTGGAGGCGGTTATCGACAGCTCGGCCTTGGCGAGTGCTGTACCCGGCGAAGAGAGCGATGAGGACGCGGGCGGAGAGGATGACCCCCTCTATGATAAGGCGTTGGCATTCGTCATTGAGACCAGACGCGCATCAATTTCGTCCGTGCAGCGTCATTTGCGGGTGGGATACAACCGGGCCGCGCGCATGATCGAATCAATGGAGGCGGCGGGCGCTGTGGGTCCCCTTGAAAATGGCAAGCGCGAGATTTTGGCGCCGCCAGGCGCCGAGTAGCGGGGGTTGTGTTTTGAGAGCGGGTGGGCCCCGATCTATTTCTGAGTCGTTTTCGAGGCGTATTGCGATCTCTTTTATCGGCTTGATTGGCGTGCTTTTGTCCGTTTCGGTGAATGCCGATGCGTTTTCAGAATTTTTTGAGGACACAAAAACCTACAGGGCTGACTTTGTGCAGACCGTGCTGGATGAGAACATGAATGTCCTCGAACAGAGCACCGGAGTATTTGTGCTGTCCCGCCCTGGCCAGTTCCTGTGGTCCTACGGACAACCGGTGGCCCAAACCATTGTGGCGGACGGCAAAAGGCTATGGATTTACGATCCAGGGCTTGATCAGGCGATTGTCCGCTGGCAAGACAAAGGCCTTGGAAATACCCCGGCAGGGTTACTCGCCAATTCGGAAGCTCCGGCACGTTCCTACCTAATTGAGGAATTGGGTGAGCAGACTGGCATACGTTGGGTCGCTTTGTTCCCAAAAGCGGATGATAGCCCGTTCTCGCAGATTCAGTTGGGGTTTGAGAACGGCGCACTACGACTGGTTCAAATGCTTGACCATATGAATCAGGTCACGCGAGTTCGCTTCGAGAACGTTTCTGTTAACGAAGATGTCAATGCCAACGCCTTCCAAATTGAGCTTCCACCTGAAGTAGATCTCATCCGAGAGGATTTGTAGGGACGATGGCAGAGTTTTTGGTCGTGGGTATTGGTGGCGCCCTTGGCGCTATGCTGCGCTACTCGTTTAATACGCGAATCATCGGATTCATGGGCAGCGACTTCCCCTGGGGGACCTTCGCTGTAAACGTAATGGGTTCTTTTCTGATTGGGCTGACCGCCATCCTGTTGGATGGCAAAACTAATGGATCGCATTATTTACGTCTAGGACTCATGGTAGGCGCCCTAGGAGGATTTACGACCTTTTCAGCGTTCTCCGCAGATACTCTGCACCTACTCGAAACACAGCAGTGGTTCCGGGCGATGATTTATATTTCGGCCAGTGTGCTTTTATGTATCGTCGCAGCCGCTGCCGGGATGGCAGCTGCGCGGCAACTTTCTTAATAAGAGAGACTATTTAGATATGTTGGATCCACAACTCATTCGGAGTCAGCTTGGCGAGATCGCGAAGCGGCTCAAGATCAAGGGGTATCAGCTAGACGTCGAGCTACTCGGGTCGCTTGAAGCGCGTAGAAAAACATTGCAGACCGAGCAGCAGGAGCTTCAGGCCAAACGCAACAGTTCGGCGAAAGAGGTGGGGCGGCTGAAGGCCGCAGGTCAGGACGCGTCTGAACTCATTGGCCAGACTGCAGGCCTTGGAGAGCGCTTGAGCAAGTTGGACCACGAACTTGAGAGCGTGAAAAATGATCTAGATGCGCTTCTTGCAGGGATCCCCAACATACCACACGCCTCGGTCCCCGAAGGTAAAGACGAAAACGCTAATGTCGAGCTCAGGAAATGGGGAACCCCCAGGGATTTCCCGTTCTCGGTTCTCGATCATGTCGCCTTAGGGGCGGGCCTTGGGATGATGGATTTTGAGGTCGCAGCCAAAATCACGGGTAGCCGATTTGTTGTGATGTCCAGTGCGCTGGCTCGTCTGCATCGGGCGTTAATCCAGTTTATGCTGGACGTGCACACTGCGGAACACGGATATGAAGAGACCTACGTCCCTTATCTTGTAAATAGCGACTCGCTCTTCGGTACGGGCCAACTTCCGAAGTTCGCGGAAGACCAATTCATGACGGCGACAGAAACACCTTTTTATCTTATTCCGACGGCTGAGGTGCCGGTCACAAATCTTTACGCCCAAAACGTCGTAAACATAGACGAGTTGCCAATCAGGCGGGTGTGCCACACCCCTTGCTTCCGCAGTGAGGCCGGATCCTATGGAAAAGATACCCGGGGAATGATCCGGCAGCATCAGTTTGAAAAGGTCGAGTTGGTGCAATTGGTTGAGCCTGATCAGTCCTGGACGGCGCTGGAGGAGCTGACCGGGCATGCAGAGTCGATTCTGCAGCGACTGGAGCTTCCTTACCGTGTGGTTGCGCTTTGCGGCGGCGATCTTGGATTTTCCTCCGCCAAGACCTATGACCTCGAGGTGTGGCTTCCCGGTCAGGCGAAGTATCGCGAGATTTCATCGTGCAGCAATTTTGAAGCGTTTCAGGCGCGTCGGATGCAGGCAAGATTTCGCCGTGGGCAGGGCGACAAGCCAGAGCTGCTACACACCCTGAATGGCTCAGGTCTTGCCGTGGGTCGCACGCTCGTAGCGATCATGGAGAACTATCAGGATGACAATGGGTCGGTGGCCGTCCCTGAGGTCCTGCGCCCTTACATGAAAGGACTCGAGAAGATTGCCCCATAAAAAAACCCCGGCTGGTTGCCGGGGTTTAATTTTTGTGCTTCGTTTTTGGTCAGATCAGTCGTCGCCGCTAAACGCGCCAAGCAGCTGAAGTAAGCTCAGAAACAGGTTGTATATCGATACATACAGCGTGATGGTAGCCATGATGTAATTGGTCTCACCGCCGTGGATGATGGCGCTGGTTTGATACAGGATCATGGCGCTCATAAGAATTACAAACATGGCTGAAACCGCGAGGGACAGCGCTGGGATGCTAAATACCGCTGCCCCGATACCAGCCAGAAACGCAACCAGAATTCCCGCGAACAGCATTCCACCGAGGAAGCTGAAGTCTTTCTGGGATTTGAGCGCGTAGGCTGATAAGCCGAGGAATATCAGCCCGGTTCCCCCGAGCGCGGTCATTACCAATTGGTCGCCGTTCGGTATCGCGTTGACGTAAAAACTGATAATTGGCCCTAATGTGAGCCCCATAAAGCCGGTTAGTCCGAATACGAACACCAGCCCCAAGGCCGAATTTCGGAATTTGCCGGCCAGAAACAGCAGCCCGAAGTAACCCACCAGAGTCACAATCAGGCCCGGATGCGGCCAGCCCATCATCATTGAGAGTCCTGCAGTGAGGGCGCTGAAGAGCAGGGTTGCGGACAGCAACGCGTACGTGTTCTTTAACACCTTGTTGAATTCAACTCCCTGGGCGACAGGGCGGCTAGCACTCAACGTCTGGCGGTTAATCATCGTAGGGTTATCTCCTGATTACAGTTTAAGTAACGTTACGCCTTTTTAAAGTGGGGCTCATTATGCCAGAATTCAACTGGTGTCCTTGTTGACAGCGATTTCCGTAGGACAAAGCGCGGGAATCTCACGATCCCGTAAAACCTGACGTTCTTTCAGGTAATCGGAGAGGTGGCAGAGTGGTCGAATGCGGCGGTCTTGAAAACCGTTGAACTGAAAGGTTCCGGGGGTTCGAATCCCTCCCTCTCCGCCAATTTGGCTCTCATCCTTTCTGGCGATGACTAGGTCACGCTGGGTAGTGCTGCTCTACCCAGTCGATGTAGCGCCACACGTTGCTCTGGTCAATGAGCCTTCCCAGTCGGGTAAGCGCGTTCTTGCGCCCGATGTACATCAACCTGTTCATCCAGCGGCTGCCATTGAGATCGGGATGCATGAAATGTTCCTGGGCGATATCGACGTCATAAGGATGGATGTAGGTAGTGACAGGACGCGAGCGCTTCATTCGGCCAAAGGAAAATCGGGTTAGAGAGAACGGCAGCACTCGAAGGTACACCCCTCCAGCCAGCGGGACTCTAGGTAACGGCCGGGGGTGGAGCGTGATGGGGATTTCAACGAGGCCATTCGGCAGCCGCCGGGACTCTTCGCCAAACTCGGGCCAGCCGAAAAGCGGATTTTTCGCGGGGAGGAATTGGCGGAGGAGACGGGACCGGGATCCAACCTTCTCTACCCCTTTAAGTCGTGGTTTTCATTAAATGGGTGTCTTGCGAGTCCAGTCGAAAGTCCCGGTGTCCCGTTCCTGAACCGCCTGTTTCCAGCCGACTTGTTCCACGCGGGCTTTGAAGTTCATGCCCTCGGGTGAATGTCGGGTGATGCCGTCGAACACGGTGGCAAGGCGCTGTGTCTGGTTGATCTTTTCCTCGACAGCTGAGTTTATTACCATCTTCTGCATCGCCAACTGGTTGATCGGCACGGATGCCATCCGGGCGGCCAGAGCCTCGACCTCATCATCCAGTTGGTCGTCGGGCACGGATTTCAGCACCAACCCCATTTCGGCGGCCTCAACCCCGCTGATCTTGTCGCCGGTGAACATCATCCGCTTGGCCTTTTCCGGCCCCAGTCGGTGCACCCACATTGCGGTTGTCGGGCAACCCCAGACGCGGGTGGGCATGTAGCCGATTTGCGCGGTGTCCCCCATGATCGTGAGATCGGCACACAGCGCGATGTCCGAGCCGCCCGCGACGGCAAAGCCATGCACCTTGCAGATCACCGGTTTCATTGCCCGGAAGAGCGACATGAAGGCCTGCGTGTTGGCCCACATGAACTGGAAATCCTGCATCGGGTCCCAAGGCATGTCCTGAACTACCTTGTTGGGGCCGTTACCTTGCGCGTAGTGGGCCAGATCGTAACCTGCGCAAAAGGCCTTTCCTGCGCCGGACAGGACCATCACGTGGATGTCTCGATCATGGTCGGCTTCTGCCACCGCCGCGGCCAGTTCGCGCGGCAGATCATCGTCGATGGCATTCATCACTTCAGGTCGGTTAAGGGTGATCCGCCCGATCCGGCCATCTTTCTCGTACAGAACCTTTGCCATTCTCACTCCCAATCGCTGACGGCCTTGACCTCAAGGAATTCCTCAAGACCCCAGACACCGCCTTCACGGCCATTGCCCGAATGCTTCATGCCGCCGAAAGGCGAGCCCGCACCGCCGAATTTGCCGTTCATCTCGACCATACCAGACCGCAGCCGCCGCGCGACCCGACGGGCGCGGGACTTGTCCGTAGTCTGGACATAGTTCGTGAGGCCATAGGGCGTGTCATTCGCCAAGGCGATCGCCTCCTCTTCGGAATCGAAGGGCGAGATACACAGCACTGGTCCGAAGATTTCTTCCTTCCAGCCGTCGGGGCGGCCAAGACCACCCGCGATCAACGTGGCCTGTTCGTCGATGCCGCGCTTGATCAGATACTGGATCTTGTTGAACTGTGTTTCAGACACGACCGGCCCGATCTGGCGGCCTTCGATGTCCGCCGGTCCGACTTCTGTTTTCTTGGCTACGGTTCGGGCGGTTTCAACGGCCTGGTCGTAGATCGCGCGCTCCACCAACATCCGGGTCGGCGCATTGCAGGACTGGCCCGAATTGTTGAAGCAGTGCCGCACGCCGCGCGCGACGGCCTTTTCATCGGCATCGGCAAAGATGATGTTGGCCCCCTTGCCCCCCAGTTCGAGGCTGACGCGTTTCACGGTGTCTGCCGCGGCCTTGCTGATCGCGACACCAGCTCGGGTTGACCCGGTGAAGCTGACCATATCCACGTCCGGGTGCGCGGTGAGATGCGCGCCAACGCCTGCACCATCACCGTTCACAAGGTTGAACACGCCGGGCGGGAAGCCCGCCGCATCGACCATCTCGGCCAGCAGAATGGCGCTGAGCGGGGACAGTTCCGAGGGTTTCAGCACCACCGTGCAGCCCGCGGCCAGCGCCGGGGCGAGTTTCAGCATCACCTGGTTCATCGGCCAGTTCCATGGGGTGATCAGGGCACAGACACCAACCGGCTCGTATAGGATCATGTCGCCGGGCGCGTGATCCCCCAAGGGACGTTCAAAGGCAAAAACCTTGGCCGCCCGAATGGTGTTCTTGAGATGCCCAGCCCCGGCACCGACCTGCGCCGTCTTTGCCAATGCGATAGGTGCACCCATCTCAAAGCTGATGGCCTGCGCCATGTCTGCGGCCCGCGACTTGTAGACCTCCATCAACCGCTCCAGTGCGGCGATCCGGTCTGAGGCGTCTGTTGCCGCCCAGGCCGGGAAGGCTGCCTTGGCCGCAGCGACGGCCGCGTCGGCATCCGCGACGCCACCCAAAGTGATCGTGGCGATCTTCTCTTCTGTAGACGGGTTCTCAACCGCCACTTCGCGCCCGTCGATCGAGGTGACCCATTGGCCGTTGATATAGTGTCTGGTTGCGTCCTGCATGGTGTTCCTGTCAGTCAGAGTTCAGCATATTCCCCGGCGATGAAACGATCGCGGAGAACGAATTTCTGGATTTTGCCCGAGCCGGTCAGGGGGAAGTCTTCGACCTGCACCCAAACATTCGGGGTTTTCTGCGGGGACATGTTTGCGCGGCAATGAGCATGCAGCGCGGTCTTGTCGAGTGGTCCTGTGCTGCGGATGAATGCACCAATGACTTCGCCCCATTTCGGGTCCGGCAAGCCGACCACAGCGACCTCGGCCACGCAGCCATGTTCCAACAGGCAATTCTCGATCTCCGCCGGGAAATGGTTCTCGCCGCCGCGGATGATCATCTCTTTGACGCGGCCGGTGACGGTGACATAGCCGCGCGCATCCATCCGGCCCAGATCGCCGGTGTGCAGCCAACCCATCGCGTCGACAGTCTCGGACGTGGCCTTGGGGTTGTCGTTGTATTCCAGCATGACGCAGGGGCCGCGGGCACAGATTTCCCCGACCGCGCCAATGGCGACGGCGCTATTGTTTTCGACGCTGCGGATCGAGACCTCGGTCTGAGCCACCGGCTGGCCAGCCGTGTTGCAGATGTCGTCGATGCTGTCGTCCAGATGATGTTGTGTGATCACCGGACAGTGCTCGGTCTGCCCGTATAGGGTTGAGAAACCTGCCCCCATCAGCACTTGCACCCTTCGCACCAGTTCGGGGGCCACCATCGAGCCGCCGCAGCTGACAAGCTTCAGGGCCGACAGGTCGCGCGGCCGAGTTTCCTGTGCGTCGAGCAGCGCCACCACCATGGTCGGCACGCCAAGGATGATGTCAGCGCCGCTCGCTTCCAACTGGTCAAGTACGACGTCCGGGTCAAACAGGCTGATCAGCACCATTCGGCACCCGGCCTGAAGGGATCCAAGCGTGACCATCCCGCAACCCGAGGTGTGAAACATCGGCATGATGTTGACCCAGTTTGTCGCCTCGGTTGTCCCGCAGCGGGACGCGTAGAACCGGGCGTTGTTGACCAGACCGCGATGGCTCAGCACCGCCCCTTTGGGGAAGCCGGTGGTGCCGGACGTATATTGGATCATCGCCGCGTCGCTCGGGGCGACTTCGGGCAAGGCAGGCGGGCGGGGCCCTTCCGCGTAAAGCACTGCGCTTTCCATGTCAGTGACTTCGCGCATCGATGGGATGCTCGCCGCGACATCAGCCCCGATCCGACCCATCGGGTTGCCGCGGAACTCCTCGACAAGGAACAGGGCGACCGCCCTAGACTGCTCCAACACATAGGCCAGTTCGCGTTCCTGAAAGGCCGGATTCGCAGTCACCAGAACCACCCCGGACAGTGCACAGGCATACTCCATCAGGACCCATTCGGGACTGTTGGGCGACCAGACAACCACTCGTTCGCCGGGCGCAAACCGGGTGGAGAGCGCCATGGCCAGACGCTCGGCGTCGGCCAGCAGTCCCGCGTAGGTCCAGCGCCGCCCTGTCGATCCGTCCTGCCTGACTTCGACCAAGGCCTCCGCCTCCGGTCGCGCCGCGGCGACCTCGCGCAGCAAAGCGCCGATGGTGATTTCGCGCGTCTCCATGTCGGACTGGGCCGGGACATGGGAAGTGGTGAGGGCCAGTTCATACATCGTTGAAATTGCCCCCTCGACCCTTGCCGCCTGCGAAGCGGGCTGCGCCTTCCACACCTTTGGTGACCTCGGCCTTGCTACCGCGCCATTCCTGTCGAAGAGCATCGCGTATCGAAAAATCATGCTGGGCCCGCACGGATCGCCGATCAGCACGCATGCAGCTCTGGGGGAAACGGGCGATGTCATGGGCCAGGGCTTCTGCCTTGGCTCGCGCGTCACCTGCAGGCACGACATATTCACACAGTCCAATCCGAAGCGCCTCGTCGGCATCCACACGGCGACCGGTCAGGACCAGGTCCATGGCGCGACCCTCGCCAACAAGACGCGGCAAACGCACCGTGCCGCCGTCGATCAGAGGGATACCCCAACGACGGCAGTAGACCCCCATGAAGGCTGTTTCTTCCATCACTCTGATATCGCACCACAGTGCCAGTTCCATGCCACCCGCCACGGCAGGCCCTGCAACGGCGGCGATCACAGGTTTGGCCAACTCCAACCGGCTGGGCCCCATGGCTGCCATTGGTGGCTCGCCTTCATCGGGAATATCGAACGAATCAAGAGCCTCGGCACCGGCAAGCGAAGCTGCATGCTTCAAATCCCACCCGGCACAGAAGGCACCGCCTTCGCCCCAGAACACGGCAACGCTGGCGGTATCGTCCGCGTCAAACGACTGGAACGCCTCAAAGAGTGCCTTGGCACTTTCAGGGTCCATGGCATTGCGCACCTCTGGGCGGGAATGGATGACTGTCCAGACGGAACCGTCCTTTTCAATGCGTACGCTCATTGCAGAACCCTTCCGTAGTTGCCTGCGAGGAATTTCTCACGAATAGCAAATTTTTGCACTTTGCCTGAGCCTGTCAGGGGGAAGTCCGATACATGAACCCAGGCCGATGGTGTTTTCTGCGGGGACATGATGGCTCGGCAGTGGGTGCGCAGCTGTTCCACATCAGGTACGTTATCCGACAGGATGAACGCCGCGATGACCTCGCCCCATTTCTCATCCGGCAGGCCAACCACGGCCACTTGTGCCACATCCGGGTGAGTCACAAGCACTGCTTCTATCTCTGCTGGGAAGTGGTTTTCACCGCCGCGGATGATCATGTCTTTCACGCGTCCGGTCACCCGAACGAACCCTTGCTCATCCATCGTGCCGAGGTCGCCAGTATGCAGCCAACCGTCTCTATCCACCGCAGCGGCAGTGGCATCAGGGTTGTCGTTATAGCCGATCATCACCGCATAGGACCGTGCGCAGATCTCACCCACTTCACCTATTGGGAGCACCTGATTTTCATCAGGCGAACGGATCGATACTTCGGTCTGTGGCAGCGGCTGGCCAGCTGTCTCTACAATTTGCTCTTGTGTTGCCTCGACTGGGTTCAGACAGATCATCGGGCTGTGCTCTGTTTGTCCAAAAGCGCTGAGCAGGTGACAGCCCAACCGGTCCCGCACCCGGCGCACCAGTTCGGGTGGCACCGGCGCACCGCCCGTCGTGATGACCTCAAGCGAGGATATATCGCGGGGGGTTTTATCCAGCGATTCCAGCAGGTTGAACAGCATGGTGGGAACGGCGAAACAGGTTGTGACACCCTGTTCCTCGATTAATCGTGCAAAGGTATCCGCATCAAACCGTTTGATCAACAGCATCTTGCAGGCGGCCTGAAGGCATCCCAAGGCACCCGTCGCACAGCCTGCTGTGTGGAAGAGCGGCATGAAATTGGCCCAGACCGAATGCGAACCAACCTGCTTGCGGGCGCAGAAAAGCCGCGCGTTGTTCACAAGGTTCTTATGGCTGAGAACCGCGCCCTTTGGAAATCCCGTTGTTCCTGATGTATATTGGATCTGCGCGGCGTCATCCGGCTGGACGTCTGGCAGGATAGTGGCCCGTTTACCATGGGCGTAGAGTGCATCCCCATCTTCCAGATTGACGACCTCACGCAGGCGTGTGTTGCCTTTCGTCGCCTGGCGCGCAATCTCTTCCATCGGATTGCCGCGGAACCTGTCTACTATGAACAGTCCGACAGCACCGGATTGTTCCAGCACATATTTGAGCTCGGAGGCCTGAAAGGACGGGTTTGCTGTAACCAGAACCAGCCCCGCCAGACCGCAGGCATATTCCATGAAAATCCATTCAGGAATATTAGGGGCCCAGACGACGACCTTTTCACCCGCCTCAAAACGTGTGACGAGGGCATTGGCAAGGCTCTCCGCGGTCCCCAGCAGCTCGCCATAGGTCCAGGACTGGCCACAGTCACCACTGTCTGCAATATCCACCATCGCCGTTGCATCCGGATACATTCCCGCCACTTCTCGGAGCAACCCTCCAACCGTAATGTCGCGGATGTCTGCATCCTTTTGTTTCGGAAAGTGCGAGGTGGTGAGTTGCAACTTATACATGGTTAGTTCGCCTCGATCGGTTTGCTTGGGATGTCCACCAGCTTGCCGCGTGGGATCAGGCGATCGGCATCATACATAGGCAGGGTACACAACTCGCCTTGTTGAAAAGACCCATCGGCACATAGCACATCAACAACGGTCCCAGGACCATGGGCAGGGTTATCCATGCGCACGATACAAACACCACATCCCTGATAAGGCGAATAGCCAGAAGAGCAGACCCGGCCAGCGTCCTTGCCGTTCATCGTCATTACGCGCCCGAGTTGCGCAACACCTCCTGTTACTCTCATGCCCCAGGTGCGGCATGACTTATCCGCGTTTTCCAATGCTTCGCGGCCCACAAAGTCACGGTCGTCAAACTCGACAAAAGCGCCAAGACCCGCTTCGAATGGCGTCGTCTCCTCCCCGAAGTCCGATCCGGCATTGAGCAAACCAGCTTCGATCCGCCGCGCCCTGAACACTGGCGTTCCGGTAAGCAGGATGCCGAAGTCTGCCCCGATCTCCATAATCCGGTCGCCAATGCCCGGGATGTCGGTGTCCGGCAGCAAGTAAACTTCCCAACCAAGCTCATTGGTGAAACCCGAGCGGCTGATCCAGCAGGTCTGGCCCGCAATGGCAACCTCGGCGCAGTCGAAATAGCGGAAAGGATCGGGCATTGGTCCGTCCAGTACCGCAGCCAGTAATTCCAGTGACCTTGGTCCCTGGATCTGGCTGACCCAGACGTTGGGATCGTAAATCGTTACATCCAGACCCTCGGCGTGGGCCTTGTACCAGCTGAACAGATCGCCATCGGCCTGCGCCATCCAGAATCTATCCTGCGCCAGTCGCAGCAGCACTCCATCGGTGATCATGCCGCCATCGTGGTAACAGGCGAATTGATAGGAGCAGCGGCCCGGTTTCACTTTGCTGACACTCCGGGTGAAAACCTTGTTCAGTAGCGTTTCAGCATCTGGGCCGCTGATTTCGATAGGCAATTCACCGGTGTGACGAAAGATAACATTGGTGCGCACGGCCCAATACATTTCATCATCTGTGGCGGTGTCTAGTTTTTCAGGAGTAAGCCTTGAATTGTAAAGCGTGTATTCAGGGTCGTATGGCAGTTCCATGTAACTGAGCGGATGCGGGGGCATAGTTCGAGCCAATTCGCGTGGGCGCTGGCCCTCGTTGAAAATCGGCTTGGCTACAAATCGGGTGTTTACAAGAGTTAATGCCATAGTCTATCCGTTCAAAAAAACTGTTATCTTACAAGCCAGCTGACTTATTTAAATATGTTAATTCAGATGCTAGAGAGCTATCAAACTTAAAGACTTGAACAAACCGTACAAATAATTTAAACGATAATATGGCTATTTACTCTTATGACATGCTTCGAACCTTTCAAGTGGTTGCTCATAACCTCAGCATGACGAGGGCAGCGTTACAGCTCAATCAATCGAAAGGTTCTGTGAGTTACCAGATCAAGACGCTTGAGCAACAGCTTGGTTTCGCACTTTTTGAACGTGCGAATGCACGGCTCCACCTCACCTCTGAAGGGCGGAGGCTGTTGCAGGTCTCGCAAGTCTCGTTGGATCAGATCGATCAGGAAATCGAAGGGCTTCGATACAAAGAGCCTGCGCCACTGACAATTGCCTTGCAGACATATTTCCTTACTCGTTGGCTGTCACCGCGTCTCATGCGCTTTACTGCGGCGCATCCAGAAATTGGCCTTCGTTTTGTGCCCTTAAATTTCATCGGCGAAATGGAGAGTGTTGATGCGGACATATCGATCTGTTGGGCCAAACAAGGGATGATTGATGCGCCGCATGAACGGCTCTTTGCCTGTCCGGCTTGCCCCACCGGAAACAGCAATATTGCTGATAGGGTGCGCGAAGAAGGGCTGGATAATGTTATTCTGTCTACCCCACTATTGCTGGACTCCTCCGAAAGTAAAGGTTGGCAAGACTGGTTTGACCTAGCCGGTCTTGATTTCAGTCAGTCACAAAAGGGCCTGTCTGTAGCTGATTCAAATAGTCGAGTTCAGGCGGTTATTGACGGGCAGGGGATCGCCCTTTGGGATCAGCTTGTGACGCCTGAAGTCAACTCTGGTCACTTGCAATATCTCTCCGATATTTGGCTAGATGAGTATGGCTACTATGTGCATGCCAATGAGGGGGGCGTTGAGAATAAGGCTTT
>RGTL01000221.1 GCA_010025385.1 Gammaproteobacteria bacterium
CGCAACGGAGGTGATGGATACAAAATGTTCAAAGACGCGCAAAACGCTTATGACTTTGGCCCTGATCTGGCAGATGTGACGGCTGAGTTTCTGGCTACGCATTCGCCTTATCAGCCTTTTACCAGCGGTCGCATTCGGGTGAGATAGCACGTGAGTTCAAATATTTTTTCAGCAGCCGAGGCGCAGGCGGCCTCGGACTTCATTGCCTACTGCAAGTGCCATACGGCTATTCCTTTCACTGGCGAGAGCTGCCAGATGGTCTGGGCCCGGTTCGACCCGGGCGGCACCTATGAGCATCACAGCCATCCGCATGAGCAGATGAGCGTGATGATCTCGGGCCGCATGCGGCTCACTGTAGGGGACGAGGTGCGCGATATCGGGCCGGGTGATGTCTGGTTTGTGCCAGCGCATGTGCAGCACGGCGGCGAGCTTTTGGGTGACGAGCCGGTCGTATTTATTGACGTATACGCCCCGCCCAGTACCACCCTCAGTGACTGGATCGAGGAAAACCGCCAGCGTCCCGGGAGCGCACCTTAGCTCGCGATCATGTAGAACTTTCTGAGGGTCTCGGTCACTTCCCAGACACACGGGGTGCCCTTGGCGATGAAGAAAGTATCGCCTGCGGTGAAGGTATCGGAAGAGCCGTCGGCGTTATGCATGGTGACGGATCCGGAGATCACGGTCATCATCTCATGCACCGGATAAGACGCGATCTCGTCGCGACAGGGCGCGCACTCCCACACGCCGCTCAAGACGGATTCGTCGGCCGTCTGGAAAAACGTGTGGTTGGTTTCTGTGTGATCATCCGTGGTGAAGCTTTCCGCTTCGAGAATATCCGAAGGCGCCATGCCGGTTTTTGGGTCGCCATTGGGAAGCAGCCTAAAAACCTGCGGGGCTTGATCGGTGGTCATAAGTAAGTCTCCTTCATTCCGTGGCTTTTAGTCGCTGGCTTTTTAAGGCGCGATTGTTTTCGCGGACGCCTTAAAGGCCGCTGACCAGCACGAGGCGCGCGTCCGAGATCTTTTCGCGAAACTCCTTTGCGGCGGTGTAGCCCGCGGATTCGTAGAACGCTTTGGCTTGCTCGGGACTTTCAAACTCCACCATCACGCAAACGCCCTCAAGCTCGCCCTCGCGCAGCTCAGGCTTTGGGTCGCGCGCCAGTACGGTGCCGCCAAACTCTTTGATGACGGGTCCGGCCATTGCCGCAAAGGTTTTGAATCCCTCTGGGTCGTGCACCTTGATGTGAGCGACTACGTATCCTTTAGCCATGCTTTCTCTCCTTTATATGTCTCGTTGTAAGACCATTGTAGCCGCGTGATTTTCCGCACCCCAAAAGAAAAGCCCCCGAGGTCTTTCGACATCCGGGGGCTAATCCACACTTGGAGGAGGAGAAACCAGGTCCAGTTTAGAGGCGGGACCCAGCGCCTTGAAGTGATGTCAATCACACAATCGCATTGTTGCCTGATGGCTCCGCTGGGCGGTATTCATTTCCCGCCTGTGACTAATCGGTTCGTTGATCTTAGGTATCTGGGCAGTTTTATAATTAGAAAAGATCAAAATTAAGGGCGTCTTATGGTTAAGAACATTTATGGGCAGGCGATCCGCGACATGGAAAAAATGCGGGTCGAGGAAAAAATTCAGAGCATCGCGGAGGCCATTCCGGCGGATCTGTATGAGGTGTTAACCCGCGAGTGGAGCCAGTTCGTGAAGACCTGCGTTAAAAAAGGTCAGGGAAAAAGGAAACTCGAGGAGTTTGACTACTTTTTTGAGTTATTCATGAAGTTCCCGCATTAAAGCCGTAGGATCGACGAATTTAGAGTCAATTAATGATCTCTAAACAGTGCACTCTGGCGGGTAGCCTCGATTTATGTTAAGATTTAACTTATGACAAAAATAGTAAACATAAGAAAAATCACGCTCCCGAATGGCCGGGACGCCAATACAACTCTCGATGAGCGAACCCAACTGCGAAAAGAGCTCGGATTCAGAGACCTTGAGGTCCTTGGCGATTTGCCTGTTGATTCGGGTCTCGGGCGTCGCGTTATGGCAGTAGCGGAAAGAATGCAGCTGTCTTAAGGGCTGCTGCGACCGCCGCCGCGCGGTTGCTATCTCAAAAATCGTTTGTCCTTCAAGTAGGCGCCGAGAGCGGCCGCCATCTTCAGGCGATTGGCGGATAATGACAATTGAAACAGCGAAACGAGCGCAAGGACTGCGCCGGGTATCAGAAGTCTTGGCATCCGTTAGTCAATGACTTGAAAGTGCAGCTCGGTCGGGCTGCACCCAACACCGTTTATCGGGTTCATGTCTTGCGGACAGGCAGACATCACCGCAACCACATCGCATAGCGCTTTCATTCGGATAGTGTCACTTGGCGCTGAGACGGTCGGCTCAAATGAAGTAGCGCCATCGGCTGCAATGGGGATGTTCATCCATAGGTTAAACGGATCGGGAATCGCTGGTGCTTTCAGGCCGATGGCCATCAGAGCCATGCGCAGGTTATCGGTGCAGTTATCGTGGTACTCGGTGCACCCTAGGATGCGGTAGCGGTTGCTGTCACAGCAGGACATCAGCGTGTCGTGCACGCCAGGCGAGGTGTCGCTGATGATCTCAAACATCGGGCGGCGGATGTTTGAGACGAGAGCATCACCCACTGCGGGGAAAACGCTTTGAAGCGAAGTACGCGTGTGGGCCATGGAGAGAAACTCGCCGGTGTCTGGCTCACAAAAGGCCCAAAAATCACAGACCTGGGTGCCGTGGGTGTTTTGCACCTCAATGATTTGTTGAGCCTTTAACCGCACCGCCACGCCGCAGCGCGCCGGCACCCGGTAGCGCTCGCCTGATGTGGGCTGTCCGTCCGGGGAGATTGCGCTTTTGAGCGAGTCGTTATCACCATCGGGTCGGGCGGCGTCAAAGGTCATGGTCTGCTCCTGCTCAGTTAGCGTCCAGCGCAAGGTTTTCAACAATCTCGGTGTTGGGTGTGAGCCCAAAGACCTGCGGTGAGATCCGTATCTTTATCGAGCGGCTTCCACCGCCAAGGATGATGTATTCGCACTGCATGACCCGACTGTCTACCCACAGCGGCAGGTCAGCGGGCAGACCAAGTGCGGTCACGCCACCAATCTGCATGCCGGTAAGCGCCTGGGTTTCTTCTGCGGAGGCAAAGGATGACTTCTTGACACCCATTTTCTTGCGTACGCATTTGTTTACAT
>RGTL01000222.1 GCA_010025385.1 Gammaproteobacteria bacterium
CGAGAAGGGCAATCTGGGCGGCAAAGGCTCTGATGTTCACAAAGCGGCCGTTGTGGGTGATACGGTTGGCGATCCTTTCAAGGATACCTCCGGCCCCGCGATGAATATTCTCATCAACGTGATGGCGATTGTCTCGCTCGTCATTGCGCCATTGCTGGGTTAATTCTTCAGGTGGCCGCGCGCTGCGGTCGAGACAAAAGGCCGGCTAAATGCCGGCCTTTTTTTTATGCCAGGTAGCGATGACAATAAGACCTCCTTAAAAAAAGAGGAATAAACATGCGCGGACTCATTGATGGGGGGCGCGATTACATCGTGAGAGCGGCTGAAAAGTCCGATCTCGCTGCGGTGCAGTCTATCTATGCCGATGAAGTGTTGCACAGATCTGCCTCGTTTGAACTCGAACCACCAACGCTTGAAGAAATAATAGCGCGCTGGGTCTCGGTACTTTCGTTTCAACTTCCTTACTTGGTTGCCATCAAGGATGACCGGATAGCAGGATATGCCTACGTCTTGCCGTATCGGTCGCGCCCGGCCTATCGCTATACCCTTGAGCATTCGGTTTATGTGGCGCCGGCTTACCAGCGCGCCGGTCTGGGATCGTTATTGCTCCAGCGAATCCTTGGGGATTGTCAATTATGGGGTGCGCGGCAAATGATTGGCATCATTGGCGACAGCGACAACAGGGCATCTATTCAGCTGCACTTGCGAGCGGGTTTCAAGCAGATTGGAATCCTAAAGGACGTCGGCTGGAAGTTCGGCCGCTGGATTGACTCGGTGATCATGCAAAAGGCGCTGGGCGATGGCTGGAGTCCTCCGCAGGAGTCGATTGAGTGACGCATCGCTTACCTTGCCAGCTTGATCATGTCGTTATCGGGGCCCGCTCGCTTGATGAGGGGAGGCAATTCGTGGGTGATCTTCTGGGCGAAGCGCCTCGGGAGGGTGGTCGGCATGGCGCGATGGGTACGCATAACGCACTCCTCGGTCTTGGCGACGGCGTTTATCTTGAGATTATCGCTATTGACCCCGAGGGCGAAGCGCCCCAATCGCCGAGATGGTTTTCTCTTGATCACGACACCACGACAGAAAAGCTTCAGCGCGGACCACAACTGCTAACCTGGGTCGTTCGCACAGACTGTATTGATCGATTGTCTGAATTAGATGCGTATGCCGACGCGGACGTTAAGCCCATGAGCCGCGGCTCCCTGCGGTGGCAGTTTGCTTTCTCTCCCGACGGTCGTTGTTTTGCGGATGGCATCTTGCCGCATGTCATCCAGTGGGATACTGATATCCATCCGGCCCAAGCGCTTGCTGGCGGGCACTGCCGGTTATCGACGCTCGTCGCAACGCTACCGGATGACCAAGCGGTTCGCGAGACCTTGAGCGCTATGGACCTTCTGGGGAGCATCGACTGCCGTGCGGATCCGGGACAGGCTCCATCGTTGGCCGCTGAGTTCACTACGCCAAAAGGGATCGTTCGGCTCTAGCCACGATCTCATTGGTTACAAAATGCTTCTCTTTGCTCCCCGCGATCACTCGCGCCATGACTGGTTAGACGCCATTCGGTTACTGGGTCGCTTCCATAATCATTTGAGCGGGGTCCCGTCTCGGCTGGAGTCGCATCGTGGCTACCTCGTGGATATATATGAGCCGCCCACGGCTCCAAGTTCAACGGTAATTTTTACGCCCGGTCTCAGCATCTATGGTCGCGAGGATCCGCGTCTGCGGCGATTTGGATTTGCCCTGCAATCAGCAGGCCTTCGTGTCTTGATTCCCGATGTGCCGAGCTTGCGGGCGCTTCGCATCACTACGGAGCAGCCCTCGGAGATAAAGGAGCTTCTGATATCGCTTGCCAAGGATTCGAATCTGGTTACCACGCCTCATCTGGCGTTGATGTCCGTGTCTTTTTCCAGTGTTTTTGTGCTCGCGGCAGCAACCGAAGCTGCGCTGTGTAAGCGCTTAAATGCCATCGGATTAATTGGTGGTTATTTTGATATCGAAAAGGTGGCGCGCTTTTTGCTGACGTCTCCGATCGCAGATCCTTATGGAAAGCTAATTATCGTGAGAAGTTATCTTGAGCAGATCGGTTCCTACGATGCCGATACGTTAGATCTGCTGGATCGCGCAATTCATGAATCAGCAATCCAAAATAGTCGGGCTATACCACTGGACCAGCTTTTCGATAGCGCCAGCCCGAAGCAAGCGTCCGTACTGCGTCTGCTGGCCGAGCCACAGTCGTGTGGCGAGATTTACGAAAAAGTCGTGAATCTTTTTAAGCATTCTTGGTCAGGATATTCGACCGCAATTAATTTTCCCGATTCGATGTGTCCGGTATTCCTGCTGCATGGACGAGAGGACCGTGTGATTCCGGCAGATCAATCACGATGGCTGAGCGCTTCTTTGGCTACAACGGGAGTCCCTCACCGGCTTTGTGTCAGCAGTTTATTGGCGCATGGCAACGCAACGATCTCATTTCGACGAGCTGTTGAGATCTACAGACTGATCCGAGCATTCGCGTGGTTTCTTGCGCGTGTAAAAGGCGGCCGAAATCAGCAGGCGGGATGAGCTTCGCAATAAAAAAGGGCGCCTGTTGGCGCCCTTTTTTAGGTAACGGATATTTTTTAGACGTAGTAAACAACGCCTGCCATCACGGCCGTGAGGATGACTGATGAGGTAATCACCGCTTTCACGGATTGAATCGCGCCGTTCATTTTGCCCCAGATCGCGTTGGCTTCAATTACAACGATAATCGCAAGGCCAATAAGAAGCGCCAAACTGCTCACTGCCAAATTATCAGAGCCGCCCAAAAGTCCACCATTGGCCATTGGACTTGCGTGGCCCGACGCGACCATGAAGTACAGCATCGGCAGCGAAAATAGCGTGTTGGTTCGTGACGCGAGCGCCGCTTTTGGTCCGGCCGCCGCTTTATCGCCTGAGTCCAGACCAATGACGATCTTCTGGTTAGGCCAAATAATCAGCCATACGTTCAGCATCATGATCGTGCCCATCAACGCGCCGAGAGTAATAGCGAGGCTCAGGCGCATGTGCAGGATGTAGCCAAGGAGCACAAAGCCCGTTAAAAAGGTAAACATGGCCGCCCAGCGGAACCACCAAAGCGCTCGAGGCGCCAGTTTCGCCATAACGTCTGCTTTTGCCCCGTCGTCGGCTTCTTTTACATATTCC
>RGTL01000223.1 GCA_010025385.1 Gammaproteobacteria bacterium
TTTCTCGTTGTCGTCGCTCCGATGGGTGAGCTTCTTGCCGCCGCATTGATCGCAGGTCGCTCGCTTTTTGGGCGGAGAGAAATGCTTGTTATAAATCGCGCCACATTTATTGCAGGTCATTCGGCCGGTGATTCGCTTGACCACCAGATCCTCGCTGAGGACCAGATGCAACACGAGCTGCACTGGGCGCCCCATCCAGCCCAGACGGGTATCCAATTCTTGCGCCTGGGGAATATTCCGGGGGAATCCGTCAAGAACAAAACCTCGCCGACTGTCCGGCGAGCGCACCTGGTCGGTCACCGCATCGATGACAATATCATCGGAGACCAACTCGCCCGCGTCCAAAATAGCAGCGATCTTCTTACCGACTTCAGTCTTCTCCGCAACCGCTTTGCGAAGGAGGTCCCCCGTCGAGACCTGGGGTACCCGATAGGTCTCTGCCATCAGTTTGGCCTGGGTCCCTTTTCCTGATCCAGGGGCGCCCAATAAGACGATTCTCATTTCGAAATCTCCAGCAATGGCTGACGGTGAAGCCGCAAGGGGTCAGGATCGCGCCATGAGGCCGGGCAAAATGATTCACTATAAAATTCACGGCGTTTTCTGACTCAACGCCCGCATTGGACCCCGGAGATTTGGCCTCTTTATCAGCGCTCGAGCACAATAAACGATAGATCGACAGCGGCGCCAATGCCCACAAATTCCACCTGACCCTGACCCCATCGAATCCCATGACGAAGATAAAAAATGCCTTTTACGCCCAGTCGGGAGGCGTGACCGCTGTGATAAACGCCAGCGCCTGTGGCGTCATCGAAACGGCCCGAGCCCATCGCGACCGAATCGGCAAGGTCTACGCGGGGCGCAACGGCATCATCGGGGCCCTGACCGAAGACCTCATAGACACCAGCAAAGAATCAGCGTCGGCTATCGCGGCTCTTAAGACGACACCGTCGGGCGCCTTTGGCTCCTGTCGCTACAAGTTAAAAAGTCTCGAAGAGAGCCGAGCGCAGTATGAGCGACTCATCAATGTCTTTAAGGCTCACAACATCGGCTATTTCTTCTACAACGGCGGGGGCGATTCGGCCGACACCTGTCTGAAGATCTCCCAATTGGCCAAAACGACGGGCTATCCGATTCAGGCGATTCACGTTCCAAAAACAGTCGACAATGATTTACCCATAACGGACAACTGCCCGGGCTTTGGATCAGTGGCCAAATACATCGCGGTCTCAACCCGCGAAGCGAGTTTTGACGTAGCCTCTATGGCGCTGACGTCAACCAAAGTGTTCATTCTTGAAGTCATGGGTCGACATGCGGGATGGATCGCCGCCGCGGGCGGAATGGCCAGCGATCCGAAGACGCCTATTCCGATTGTGATCCTATTTCCTGAGATCACGTTTGACCGCAAAAAATTCATCAAAAGTGTCGCGGAGAAAATTAAACGCTTCGGCTACTGTTCTGTTGTGGTCTCTGAGGGGGTACGCGCTAAAGACGGACGCTTCCTTGCTGATCAGGGCCTCCGGGATGCCTTCGGCCACGCTCAACTTGGTGGTGTCGCGCCGGTCGTTGCCTCCATTGTGAAAGAAGACCTGGGAGTCAAATATCACTGGGCGGTCGCCGATTACCTCCAGCGGGCCGCGCGGCATATTGCATCGCGCTCTGATGTGGAGCACGCCTATGCGACGGGAGTAGCCGCCGTCGAAATGGCGCTGGCCGGCAAGAACGCGGTAATGCCGGCCATTATTCGGACATCAGATCAGCCTTATCGGTGGAAGATTGGCGAGGCCGATCTCAAGCGAGTCGCTAATCGTGAAAAAATGATGCCGCGCAACTTCATCTCGGCTGACGGCTTCGGCATTACCGAACGATGCCGACGATACCTTGCCCCATTGATTCGCGGCGAGGACTATCCCCCTTACGAGAAAAACGGACTGCCCAGCTACGTTCGACTCAAGAACATTCCGGTCAAAAAGAAACTGAGCGAAGCCTTCAAGGTGTAACGATCTCTTGTCGTTTCAGGCGTAACGCCCTGTGCAGACCTGCCCGTCTCGCGTATGCTCGGAATTGACAAGGCCCATGACCACCTGACCGTCGACTCATCTTCACTTACCCATCATTCCCTCATGCTCCAGCCGCACGCCTCGCCAACATACATCGACGCTGAACCGTTCTATGCACCGTCAGGCAACGAGATTGATGTCTTTGAAGCCGCATGGTCCAACCGACTGCCCGTGCTTCTCAAAGGGCCAACGGGCTGCGGGAAAACCCGTTTCATGGAGCATATGGCCTGGCGCCTTCAGCGGCCTCTGGTGACGGTGTCCTGCCACGATGACCTGACGGCGTCGGATCTTGTTGGTCGCTACCTTATCGTCGGCGGCGAGACGCAATGGATTGATGGACCGCTGAGCGCAGCCGTTCGAAGTGGAGCACTGTGCTATCTCGATGAGGTGGTAGAGGCCCGAAAGGACACTACGGTCATCATTCATCCGCTGGCAGACGATCGTCGTCAGTTGCCTATTGAAAAGACAGGAGAAACGCTGACGGCACCGCCTGAGTTCTGTCTGGCGGTCTCGTACAACCCGGGTTATCAAAGCGTGCTTAAAGACCTCAAGCAAAGCACCCGGCAGCGATTCGTGGCGATCGACTTTCAGTATCCCGACGAAACACTTGAGTGCACGATCGTAACCCGTGAGTCGGGTATCGATTCCGACGTGGCGATGCGCCTGGTGCGGTTCGCCGGTATGACCCGGAACCTTAAAGGCAACGGGCTGGAAGAAGGCGCCAGCACGAGGCTTTTGGTTCATGCGGCAAAACTGATGGCCAGCGGTATCGACGCCCAAACCGCCTGCGATAGCGCCATTGCAGAAGCGCTAACCGATGAACCCGAAATGCTAACGGCCGTTCGCGAATTAGGGGCGTCGTTGTTCTAGAAACATCATGAGCGCCCATCATCCCAATCCCGTGCTGGGCATTATCGGCGGCAGCGGTCTTTATGAGATCGACGGGCTGGAATCGGTGCGCTGGGCGCGCATCGATTCGCCGTTCGGTGAGGCCTCTGACGAGCTGCTGTTTGGGGTATTGGACGGCATCCAGCTGGTGTTTTTACCCCGACACGGGCGCGGGCACCGATACAGTCCAAGCAGTATCAACTATCGAGCAAACATTGATGTACTAAAACGGGCG
>RGTL01000224.1 GCA_010025385.1 Gammaproteobacteria bacterium
AGATGTGTATAAGAGACAGTGCAAGAGGCGGAACTCGACTATCTCGAATCCTCTGAAGCTGCCAAAAAGGTCTTGGCAGAAAACTATGTAGGGTTGCCGTTTTAAAACTTCAGAACATCGGCGCGGTCGATACCCATCGGCCAGAAGCCACTTTAAGAAGGAAACGTTATGAAACCTGTCGCTGTAAGGAACATTCAGCGTGCTGACGCAAAAACTATCGATCAGTTGGGCGAGCTTGGCGTTGCTACCGTGCATGAGGCCGCGGGACGATCAGGTCTTCTAAAGCCCTATATCCGACCCATTTATCCGAAGGCGACGTTGGCGGGAAGTGCGGTGACCATTTTGGCTCAGCCCGGCGATAACTGGATGGTGCATGTCGCGATCGAATTATGTCAGCCGGGGGATGTGCTGGTCATTGCCTGCACCGCCGATAACACGGACGGCATGTTTGGTGATCTGCTTGCCACATCGGCGAAGGCTCGAGGGGTGCGAGGCGTGATCTCCGATGTGGGTGTTCGTGATGTACGGGCACTTGAGGCCATGGATTTTCCGGCGTGGTGTCGGGAGATTTCTGCAAAGGGCACTGTCAAGAATACGCTCGGCTCCGTCAACGTCCCGGTCGTATGTGCGGGTCAACTGGTTAAGCCTGGAGACGTTGTGGTTGCTGATGATGACGGCGTCGTTGTCGTGCCTCGGACTCGGGCCGATGCGGTGCTGGAAGCCGGTCTTGCCCGCGAGGCGGCTGAGGTGGCCAAGCGCGACCAGCTCGCGTCAGGCGTTCTCGGTCTTGATATCTATGACATGCGACCTCGGCTGGAAGCGGAGGGGCTCGTCTATCTGGATTCTCTGGATGAGCTCGGAGAGTAACGTCTCGACAGGCGGTGTGCCGTGCACGTGGATGCGCGGCGGCACCTCGAAAGGCATTTATTTTCTAAAAGACGATCTACCTCAAGACGTTTCTGAGCGTGATGCCTTTCTGCTGAAGATCATGGGCTCGCCGGACGCGCGCCAGATCGACGGCATCGGCGGCGCCGACCCCCTGACAAGCAAAGTTGCGGTGGTCTCCCGTTCGGATCGGACCGATGCCGATATCGACTATCTTTTTTTGCAGGTGTTTGTCGATCAGCCAATTGTCACCGATGCCCAAAACTGTGGAAACATTCTGTCGGGGGTGGTGCAGTTTGCCGCAGAGCGAGGGCTCATCACGCTTCAATCGGGCCGCACTCAGGTCGCGGTGTATATGGTTAATAGCGATCAGGTGGCTAAGGTTACGATTGAAACGCCTGGCCGCGAAGTCACCTATAGCGGAAACGCCAGTATTGATGGTGTGCCCGGTACGGCTGCGCCGGTGCTACAGAATTTTCCGGAAGCAGCCGGTTCAACCTGTGGCGCGCTTCTGCCGACCGGTCAGGCTGTTGACCTCATTGATGGTATTCCGGTAACGCTCATTGATAACGGCATGCCCGTCATGGTGCTTCGCGCAAGTGACGTGGGTGTGTCGGGATATGAGTCGCGCGAGGAGCTCGAATCAAATCAGAATCTGAGGACGCGAATCGAGACCTTACGTCTGTTGGCAGGGCCCATGATGAATCTTGGCGATGTTAAAGAGAAATCAGTCCCGAAGATTACGCTAGTCGCTTCACCCATTAACGGCGGTGCCATCCATACCCGCACCTTTATTCCCCATCGCTGTCACGCCTCTATTGGAGTGTTGGGTGCTGTGAGCGTGGCCACCGCCTGCATGCTCGAAAGCTCGCCGGCTGGGGATCTGGCGGAGTTGCCCGAGGGGCCGACCAAGAAAATATCGGTGGAGCACCCGCTCGGCGAAGTCAGTGTGGTCGCTGAGGTGTCGATGAAGCATGGAGCGCTTCAGATTCACCAGGCCGCGATCGTTCGTACTGCCCGCAAGCTTTTCGAGGGCAAGGTGTTTATCTAGGCGTAGGCGCGATCGGCGCGGTATGGCTCCAGCGGGATTCGCGGCGTTTTGCCGCTAATCAGATCGCAGATAAACTGCCCTGTGGTGGGTCCCATGGTGAGTCCAAGTTGGCCATGGCCAACAGCGAGCCATGCATTTTTTACACCGGGCGCTGGACCGATGACAGGGAGCGTATCTGGCATAAACGGCCGAGCCCCTATCCACTGCTTGCCGGTCGTGGACTGCATTTGCGGGAAGAGATGACGTTTGGCTTTTTCCACGAGTACTTCAGCCCGACGGAAATTAGGTTTTGCATCCAGCGGAGCGATTTCAACCGTGCCCCCAATCCGAAGCCCGGTCTCGACAGGGGTACTGACAAATCCTCCTGAGGAGTAAATGACAGCCCGCGAGAGATTAATGCCGCTATCGGGAATATCGGTGTGGTATCCGTGCAAAGGCGCAAGCGGAATGCGAATGCCCATGTCGTGCAGGAGTGCATTCGCCCAGCAGCCTGCGGCCATCACAAGTTTTTGCACGGGGTGATCTTGGCCATCCGCAAACATCAGGGCTTGCGCGCTATCCGCGCGCATCCGGATGCCGGTTACGTCTTGATAAATGACCTTTCCGCCAAGTGTTACAAAGTAATCAGCAAGCTCACGAGCCAGTCTCTGGGGGCTGGTGAACGATTTCCACCCGTTTGCGATGAGGCCGAATTTTCCGCTGGTGTTTACCGCAGGCTCGGCAGCTGCGAGCGCTCCGGGATCAAGCTCTGTAGCGAAGCAGCCTTCTGCCTCACGAAGCGCCCAGCTAAACCGATCAGCGTCGTACTGCGCTTTGTTATCGTATAAGTAGAGAACTTCTTCTTCTGCCCAAATATCTTTGATCGCAGCTGCGGCAATGACTTCGTCGAAGTCCTCCTGCGCCAGCGCAGCGATCTCGCCCAGGCCATGGCAAATTCGCGCAACGCGATCCGCGGTGGCATTACGAAGGAAACGCAGTAACCACGGTAGGGCCGCGGGCAGGTGCGATGGGCGAACAGCTAACGGCCCTTCGGGATTCAGCAGCCATCCGGGGAGTTTTTTGAAGACGCCGGGTTTTGCCAGCGGGACGATCTCGCTGCGCGCCATAAGGGCGCAGTTGCCGAATGTCGCTGCGCCCCCAATGTCGCTGCGCTCCACCAGGGTGGTTGCAATACCGGCCCGTTGAAGTGCGAGGGCGCTACAAACCCCGATG
>RGTL01000225.1 GCA_010025385.1 Gammaproteobacteria bacterium
CGCCGAGAATATGGTCCGCCTCAGTTTGCGAACCGGCAAGGAGGTCCCGCAGCATAGAAGCGGTAAATCCTGAGCCTTGTTGTGTCAGCATGTCGAGCGCCTTAGCTTGCGACGCTTGACTCACGGGATGATCAAACTCACGGGCCACAGCGCAGCACTCCGCATACATCTGACGGGTGAGTTCCTCTCCAAAGGGTGTCGCGACAATATCGCCAACAGACGCACGACAACTGGTCGTCATGCCCGCAAGCGTCGCTAAAAACACCCACTTGTCCCAGAGCACTTGCTCAATGTCTTCCGCCAGAGCGGTTTTAAACGGCGCGCTCTCACAGATTGAAAAAAATTCTTTTGCCAGGCCCTCATGCGCTGCGTGTCGAGGACCCACAGTAAGCATATGGATATCGGATAGTTGCTGGATCACTCCATCTGGTTTGATCGTGGCAGCGATATGTGCCACGCCACCCATAACCCGCTCCCGCCCAAGCTTTTTGTCCAATACGTCTAGATGATCAAATCCATTTAAAAACGGTAGAACCACCGCCGTCTCAAGCGCAGGGTTTAATGACTCAAGCGCATCGTCCAGATCGTAGGATTTAGACGCCAAAACAATCAGTTCGTAACCGGCTGTTACGGTCTCGGAAGTGACGATTTTCGGTTGAACCGCAAAGTCACCGTATGGGCTCTGGATTTTGAGGCCGTTTGCGTCGATCAAAGCTTTTCGCTTTTCGCGAAGCAGGTACGTAACGTCTGCGCCAATCCGAATAAGTTGGGCGCCAAAATAACCGCCAATACCGCCTGCCCCCAGAATGAGAATTTTCATTTAGACCGAATCTGCTGTTTTGTTCTTCCAGAATGTATTTTCTTTTGGTTTACGAAAAAACGGAACCGATTTAAACCATCCGGCAAAACAAGACCATGCCCCGAAGGTCCAGCCAATCCTCAAATCCAATTTATGCCGATCACCAGTTTAGGGAAACAATACGGATACACTCGTGTTCTGGATGCTCTAAAGAGAATAAAGCAAAATGGCTGAACTAAAAAACCCCGCTCTTGAAAAACTCCGTGCCGGCGAACTTGCCATCGGCATTGGTCTTCGCCAAGCGCGCACCTCCGATATCGCCAAGGCTATGCTGACCGCAGGCTACGATTGGCTGTTTATTGATCTTGAGCATAACTCGATGAATCTTGATACGGCCGTTCAGATTTCAATCGCCGCGCAGGCCTCTGGCATCGCACCGATTGTGCGAGTACCTAGCCATCAGCCGCACCATGCCACCCGAGTCCTTGATGGAGGCGCACTGGGTGTGGTGATCCCGCATCCCCATCAAAGAGGCGACCGAGATCGTCGACCGAGAAACACTGATTGTTCTCATGCTTGAAAGCCCAACCGCTATCGAAAATGCAGAGGCCATTGCAGCGATTGAGGGTATCGATGCTTTATTAATCGGCACCAATGATCTTTGTATGGAAATGGGCATTCCCGGGCAGCTGGACCATCCTGAGATCGAGGCCGCGTATCGCGAGACGATCAGCGCATGCAAGAAACACAATAAGTATCCCGGCATGGGGGGCGTCTACGCTCCCGCGCTAATGAAAAAATATATCGATCTGGGCAGCCGTTTCATTCTCGCTGGGAACGACCTGACCTTCATGCTTGAGGGTGCGCGCAACCAGGCGGCCACCGTCCGAGCGATGGCCTAAAGAGAAAAACCCTCTGGAAAGGGATCGTTGCGGTCGACAAAAATCGTGTTGAAGCCGGTAATGTGGGCCGCACCCCGCACGCCCGGCACGATTGCAGGAAACTCGCCCACCGATGTCTCGCCCTCAATCGTGCCCGTGAATGTGCTGCCGATAAAACTCTCGTGGACGAACGACTCGCCCTTGTTCAACAACCCTTTCGCTGCCCGCTGTGCGAGACGCGCCGATGTGCCTGTCCCACAGGGGGAGCGGTCGATCATTTCTCCAGCAATCACGCAGGCTCGTCCATCACTGCTCGCACTGATCGGCTTACCCGTCCACATGCAGTGGCGCAGACCCCGGATACTGGGATCCAACGGATGGACGATCTCTTGCGTAGCCTCGATTTTCTCGCGAAGCGAAATGCCGATCCGAATCAAGGTCGGCGCATCAAAGTCTGAAAGATCGTTGAAATTATCCTGCCTCTCGATAATGGGATAAAAATTGCCGCCGTATGCGATATCCACCTTGAGCGTCCCGAGCTCTGGCGATTCAATTTCTACGCCCTCGGCATACAGAAAGGACGGGATATTGACGAGTTTGACACTGGTGACCCTATCACCCTCTTTTTGGTATTCGACATTCACACGGCCCGCCGGTGTCTCCAGGCGCAAAAGACCCTCTGTCTTGGGTGTCACTAGGCCTCGCTCAAGCGCAAACGTGGTCGTTCCAATTGACGCATGCCCGCACATGGGCAGACAGCCAGAGGTCTCTATGAAGATAATGCCCAAATCAAATTCATCTGAAGACGGGGGATAAATAAAGGTACCGGACATCGCTGAATGGCCACGCGGCTCGAACATTAGAGCCCGGCGCATCCAATCGAATTCGCGCATAAAGTGCTGGCGGCGCTCGCTCTGATTCGCGCCCTCAAGAACTGGCGCGCCGCTGACGATCATTCGCACGGGCATGCCTGCGGTATGTCCATCCACGCATTCAAATGTTGTCTTCATTGCCTAAGACGCTTTTGCCTGCTGATCAAAAAACGAGGCTCCGGTCGGCATTTCGGGGAAGGCCATCTCATAGCTGCTGCATCGCACCCGTCCAGTGGCCTGGCCACGCACCACTTCATACTGATACCTGCTCGGGATATGGTTGCTGTGCAGTGGATAACTGTCCTCCGCAAGATACTCACAAATAAAAAGCGTTCTCGGCCCATTAGACAAATTCGGGCCAGACCCGTGCAGCAGTCGCGTATGCATCAAGCACGCCGACCCGGCCGGCCCAAAACATGGGATCGCTTTCGGAGAGAAGGCCGCCGCCACCTCATCGCTGACTGCGCCTGTAAATACGCCGGCATGCCAATGCTCATATAAGGGGCCGGTGTGGGTACCGGGCACCACCTGCAACGGTCCATTTTCCGGCGTAACGTCATCAAGAAAGAACAGCACCGTGATCATGTCGTCGTTGGT
>RGTL01000226.1 GCA_010025385.1 Gammaproteobacteria bacterium
AGTCCAGCTTCTTGACCATAACAGGCAACGCTAGGTGGGAGGGGCTCGCCGTCGATCGATGGATGCTCTGCACCGCCTTACGATAATCACCAGCCTTCGCCTGATATATATCCATGAATTGTTGTGGATTCCGATCATAGGCAGGGAACCAAGAACTGTGCACTTGCACCATGATTCGATGCCCTTTTTTGAAGGTATGGAACTTGTCCCATATATGGAATGAGAGAGGCGTCACTTGATTAGGCTGCAACGGCTCAGGGTTAGCAAAACTATTGCGGTACTTGGCCCGCATCACCTCCACACCCAATAACATTTGGTAGCCGCCCATAGGCACCGCGGCTGTACTTGGCTCTGGTGCAACGTAATCTCCCGGGTGGACATCGATCAACTTCACAAAAAAATCAGCATCTGTTCCGGTGCTGGATACAAATAAATTAGCCAATATGGGCCCAGCGATGGTGATGTCCTCAGTTAACACATCAGACTCATAAACCAGAACATCAGTGCGTGTTGAAGTTAGTCGCTGATCTTCAATCATCCACGTATGACCCGGGAACCCAACAGAGATGTCAGTTGTGAAGGGCACAGGCTTGTTGGGGTCGCTGACGTATTCGTCATTGCCAATCATCCGGGCGTCCGGCTCATCAAAGGACAGCCTCCCTCCCGAGTGAAAATAAAGATTTCTGGCCTCGACATCCGGCGGCGGCCACGCATCAAACTTGCGCCATCGATTTCGGCCAGTTTCGAAGACGATAGCCTCTGGAGGATTCCAGTCGCCCTCCCCCTTCAAGTGATACCTGAAAAATGGAGTCACGATATGTTTTTTAAAATAATCAGATGTCTCGCTGCCAAACTGAATGTCGCCAAGTGACGAACCACGCTCCCTGTGCCATGCGCCGTGCTTCCAAGGCCCGGATACAAACGTGCTCTGATTGACGGGGTTTCTCCGCTCTATTTCTTGATAGATCGATACGGGGCCATAGAAATCTTCAGCGTCGAACCAGCCAGCAACGTTTAAAACGGGGAGCTCGATGTTGTCCAAGTACTGCAGGACATTCCGTCGCTGCCAGTACTCGTCATAGTTGGGGTGCTCGATAAAATCCTCCCAACCGGGAACCCCTCCGCCGAAAAACTTTTTATTCAGGTCAGAGGTCGGACCCGCATTGAGGAAGAATTCGTAGCCCCAAGGCGTACCGTAATCAAATGTCTCGGGCTGCGCTTGCGTTGGTTTGCTGCGTTCCTGTGCCGCATAGTTCATCCACGCAAAGGCATAAGTCAGCCTGAAAGCACCGTTGTGATGCCAGTCATCTCCAATAAACATGTCGGAAGGCGATGCTTGCGGAGAGGACGCTTTAAGCGCCGGATGGGCGTTAATCATGCCCTGTACAGTCGTCCACCCTGAGTAAGAGACCCCCCATTGACCGACGCGCCCGTTATGGTGATCCAGGTTCTCGAGCAGCCAATCAATTGTGTCATAGGCATCAGTGCTTTCATCCGTAGACATAACGCCTGAACCTTTCTGCCTATTGACTCGAAGCACCTCAAATTGGCCCTCTGACTTGTATGTGCCTCGGAGATCTTGGCTCACAAATATGTAGCCTTCAGCAAGCATCTCCAGAGATGGCGCCAATTTGGCTGGCGCCACATAGTCTTCGCCATATGCACTAATCGAGTAAGGGGTTCGATAAAGCAAAATAGGATAGCGCTGCGTGTGGTTCTTGGGCGTGTAGATCGCCGTAAATAGCTTGACGCCATCCCTCATCGGGATCATCACTTCGGTTTTGTCGTAGTGCTCCTTAACGTCAAATGACTCTGCGCTATTTTTGATCAAACTCAGACAATGTGGCCGTAAATCTGTTAAGTGGCCGGCCGTTAAACTGTCGCCTTCAGCTGTTCACTGATCAGCAACGACTTACTCTGCTCCAGCTAGCGTCGACACATCACTAAATCGCTCAAACCAGGCAAGCACAGCGTTTACTTTTGCAATCAGTTGGCTTGGCCGGTTTTCAATCCAATGGCCAGCTCCAGGCACTCTCACCAACGCTGTTTCGACGCCCTGAATCTGGAGGGCATTAAAGTATTGTTCGGCCTCCCAGATGGGCGTTCGCCAATCGTTCTCTCCAGTCATCAGCATAGTCGGCGTTGTGACATTGCCCACCAAAGACAAAGGTGAGTGCGACCAATACTTCATTGGATTTTCCCAGGGGAGTTCCTTAAACCAATAATTTGCCATCAGCTTATCGAGGTCCGCCGTCAGAACGATACTGAGCCAATTAATCGCGGGGTTGACTGCGACCGCAGCTCGGAATCGATTCGTCTTACCCACTATCCATGTCGTAAGCGTTCCGCCACCGCTCCCTCCCACAACATAAAGCCTCTGATCGTCAACAAAGCCTCTTGAAACCACACCATCAACAATATCCATAAGATCGTCATAGTCATGGCTTGGAAAGTTGTTATCTATTTCGTGTGCGAACTCAGCGTCGTAACCGGTCGAACCTCGAGGATTGCCAAAGACAACAACGTATCCAGCGGCTGCATAGAGCTGATTGTTTGCTGCAAACTGCGGACCGTAAGATGCCCAAGGGCCCCCATGTATTTGCAAGATCATTGGGTAGGATCGAGCCGGATCAAAATTGGGTGGCACCATCATCCAATACTGTATATCTCGCTGATCAACGCTTGAGCTAGCCGCGTGTTCTGTCGCCGGGACAAAATGCACCGAATCGAGCAAGGCGCGACTAAAATCTGTAATCGTTTTCACGAGTCCGTCGGGCCCAATCACACCCAGTTCGGTTGGTCTTGTTGCATCGCCAACCGTTACCGCCACCACACCAGCGCGCGTTGAAAACTGCCCAAGGACATAAGGTTGATCAAGCTCCCAACCGGCAAGCTGATCGGAGAGCTTTGAAACGGCCCCATCACCCGAAAGCAATGCCAAAACACTTCTGCCACGTTCCTCATATTGCACGTAATAACGCTTGCTATCCGGATGCCAGGCAAAGTCAACAACACCGTAATCGCTATTAAGCGGCACGGTTTCAACCTCTGATCCATCAACATTGGCGGTGTAGAGCTGGTACTCATGATAGATGCTGGGCTGATCGGCATGACCCATCCA
>RGTL01000227.1 GCA_010025385.1 Gammaproteobacteria bacterium
CGGAAGCCAGCGTCCCGACCGGCATAAACGCGGGGGTATCCACCTGACCCCGATCGAATGTCAGCACACCGCGTCTAGCGTGTCCCTCGACACGTGTGATTTTGAACTTCATCAGGCCGTCCGGGACTCCAGCAGCATGGCATCGCCGTAACTGAAAAAGCGGTAGCGGGTTGCCACGCCGTGGCGATACACATCGCGGATGCGCTCAGCGCCGGCAAACGAGCTGACGAGAACCATCAACGTTGATCGCGGCAAATGAAAATTCGTGATCATCATATCGACCACATTAAATTGAAAGCCAGGCTTTATAAACAACGAAGTCTCCCCTTCCTGAGGTTCAAGCGTACCGTGCCGAGCGGCAGACTCCAGAGAGCGAACCACGGTCGTACCAACGGCCACAACCCGACCACCGCGTGCGCGCACCTCGTTAACCGCCTCGACCGTCTCCGGACTCACCCAATATCGCTCGGCGTGCATTTGATGGGCTGCGAGGTCGTCTGACTTTAACGGTTGGAAGGTTCCGGCCCCCACATGCAGGGTTACTCTGGCAATTTGAACGCCCTTCGCCTTGAGGCGCTCGAGGTGTTGCTCATCAAAATGCAATCCAGCTGTTGGGGCGGCAACGGCTCCCGACGCCTGGGCAAATACTGTCTGGTAGCGCGTGGCATCTTTCTCACTCGGCGCTCGGGTAATGTAGGGCGGCAATGGAATTTGCCCCTCGGCATGCAGCAAGTCGATGAAAGATTCTCCGTCGACACGAATCACCCTGAAAAAGGCGTCCTCGCGACCCAAGACCTTCAGGGCAATTCCTTTTGCAGTCTCGAGCACCGTTCCAACTCGCGGGGTCTTGCTGGTGCGCAACTGCACCAGGGCTTCTGGACCAGAGAGGAACCTCTCCAGCATCAGCTCGAATCGGCCACCGGTCACCGCTTTCTGCCCGTAGAGGCGAGCCGGAACCACTTTGGTGTCGTTGACAACCAAAAGATCACCCGGCCGAAGACGATCCCCCAGTCTGGAAAATACACTGTCGATCAGCGGGCTGGGGGATTCGGGGACGATTAAAAGACGGCTACCGCCTCGCTCCGTCGTTGGAGTTTGAGCGATTAATTCTTCCGGTAGATCGTAGTCGTAGTCGCTGGCCAAAAACATAACAATCTGTTCAAAATCTCGTCCGGGAGTGTCCGACACCCGCTATTACCGCATAGTTACTCTGAATAGATACGCGACAGGATCCAACACAAACCCCTCCCCCGCCAGCACCACGGAGTTTTCCGCCCAGACGTTATAGACATGTCAGAAATGGTTTAAAAAATCCTTTGGCTCTTCGGCAGTCGTCAGGCGATATCCATACCGCTGGTCAACCCCGCCGCCCAATGGGCGGCCCGCTAGCGCCGAAGAGTAAGGGCCTCTGACTTTCCTGCAGACGCCGAGCCAAAAGGTGATGCCGGTACGCCCGAGCTCCTCCTAAATAGTGCTCCTTTAGACGCAGCGAATATCGACAGCCAAGCCCAGGTCAAAAGCCCGATCTAGTCAGCAGTGAATGTAACCAGGGGACGTTAGCAAATCGGGTTGACAGCCGTTCAGTTGGTGGGCATACTGTTTGTATTACAAACCGGTTTGCTATTTAGGTTCAGCCATGGCATCTGAAGAACTTGATATTCGAAAGGCAATTGCGGACGTTGAACTGATTCGGCGGGTCCTGAATCAGGCGGAGAATCAGCCGGTCGAAGCGCCTCACGTTGATCTGCTGGGCGTCACGGTCACCGCGAATCTGGTGATTCAGACCGTGGCGGTCGCGCTGGCGGGCGCACTCCTGCTGACCGAAGCACTCGGACAGCGGTACCTATCGCGGCTGCTCGAACTTGGCGCCACCGCGCCGGACTTGAGGCTTTTGGGTGTTGCCCTGATCGCCGGGCTTCTTGTTGGGCTGGTCATTCTTTTGTATCTCGTTATCTGGCGAGCCGCTCGCAACAGTGGCGAGGATTTCAATCAATACCTCGTGCGCAACTTCCGCTATGCGCGGCTGCTTTCTTATCTTTCAGACCTCTTTATTAAATTTGTCGCCGTGAGTCTTTTGATCCTCGGCGGACATACGGCTTGGATCGGGCCACTTCTTCTTGTATTCACCGGGGACTACCTAATTCAGGGCCGCTTGTTTACCCTGTCTACGCGTGTCGCGATTGGCCTTGGCGCGTTTTGCATCGTTGCGGGATTGGTTCAGTTTTTCATGGGGGTGGTTAGCCTGCTTCCCGCCCTTGTGTTCTTCACGGCTATTGGGGCGGCCTCCATGGGGAGGCTGATCCGGATCAGAAAGGCAACTGATTAGCGTGTTTCGACTGAAGCAGCATGACCACGAACGATCTCCTCGAAGTTCATCCAGCGCTTTTCGACCGGGTTCGCCTGGCCATCATGGCCCATTTATCGGTGGCCAAAAAACCTGTGGATTTCAATACGCTTCTCGCCGAACTTGAACTGACGCGAGGCAATCTGTCTACGCATGTGAGGCGACTGGAAGAAGATGGACTGGTGCGTATCGACAAGACCTTTGTAGATCGAAAAACGAGAACGACGTACGCCTGTACGGCTCGAGGGAAAAAAGAAATCAGTCAATATTTGACAGCTATTGAGGCATTACTCAGATCCTCGCTATGAACAACAGAAAAACTCAAATACCTCAGGGGTGGGTTAGCGGTGTACGGTGGCATCGATAAGGCGGGGGCAACCCCTGAGGCACTCCTCCAGTGCCTCCGCCTAACCACCGGATGAACGGGAAAGTCTTAAGCGGTGTGCGGCGGCATCGTTACGATGGAAGACCTTTTCTTAAATCTCCTCTCCTCACCTTCCATCGAACCGCCGCTTCTTTTAGAACAGCCCCAGGGATCACCCTGGGGCGCTTTTGCATCTTAGCCTCTAGCTGGGTGGCTTATAGGCGTCAAACACAGCCTTGGCTTTCTTCATGCCCTCGACCGCGGTTGGCATATCCAGAAGACGCGTCGTTTTCCCACCGACGATAGCGCCTGCCGCGGACACCGCCAGCGCGACCCCTGCCATGGACGCATCGTCAGGCATATCCGCGATAACCACCAGGTCATCTCCGCCAAACGCCATCCAGGCACCCAC
>RGTL01000228.1 GCA_010025385.1 Gammaproteobacteria bacterium
GGGTAAAGTTCACACTAAGTGCGGCTGCGAGCGTTTTTTCCGTAAAGGATCGTCCGCCGACCTGAACCACCTCCCGATCGCCCCACATGTTGATGCTGACTACTGTGAAATGACTTTGCATCGTTTCGACGATATCGCGCTGTGTAAAGTTATGCTCGATGAGCGCGTTACAGTAGGGGCATCCGGCCTGATAGAAATAAAGCACCAGTCGCTTGTCCTCGGCGGCAGCCTCATCAATATCGTCCTCAAAATCAAGAAAGCTTTCCTTGAACCAATCCGGGTGCTCCGTGTCTTTCGCACCGAGAAAAGCCCCTGTGGCTTCAGAAGCCAACGTGGCGTTTGACATACCGGCCAAAAAAATCCCCAAGAGGGCGAAAAAATACTTTGGTTTAAAGAGCGGCGTCATAAATAAAACCCTATGCCTGGATGACTTTTACCGGAAAAGACGCAATTTTCTCTTTCCATGATCGAGGTCCCTCGGTATGCACGGAGGCGCCGGTGCTATCTACCGCCACCGTCACGGGCATGTCCTCGACTTCAAATTCGTAAATAGCCTCCATGCCAAGATCTTCAAAAGCGACTACGCGGGCAGATTTAATGGCGCGCGACACCAGATAGGCCGCACCTCCCACGGCGATCAGGTATACGCTGCCATGGGATTGGATGGCCTCGATAGCCTGTGGCCCGCGCTCTGCTTTGCCGATCATGCCCGCAAGCCCTGTGCGCGCAAGCATCGTATCGGTGAATTTATCCATCCGCGTTGAGGTCGTTGGACCAGCCGGCCCAACGACTTCATCCCCAACGGGGTCGACAGGGCCCACGTAATAAATAAAGCGCCCGGAAAAATCCACACCCTCAGGGAGTGGCTGACCTGCTGTGATGAGATCAACCAGTCGTTTATGAGCGGCATCGCGACCGGTCAGGATCTTTCCATTCAAAAGCAGGTTATCGCCGATACGCCATGATCGATAATCGCTCGCGCTGAGCTGATCTAAATTGACACGTTTACCTGACGTGGTCTTTGTAATATCAGGCCACACAGTGGGATCGACAAGAGGGAGAGTGGCTGGACCTGAGCCATCGAGCACAAAATGGACATGGCGGGTAGCGGCGCAATTCGGGATCATCGCCACGGGCAGTGAGGCAGCGTGCGTAGCGTAGGTGTGAATCTTGACATCCAGCACGGTCGTTAAGCCGCCGAGGCCCTGTGCACCGATTCCGAGATCATTGACGGCCTTGTAAATATCAAGTCGCAGGGCTTCGAGTTCGTTTTGAGGACCGTTTCTTACGAGCTCGTCCATGTCGATAGGGGCCATCAATGATTCTTTCGCCATGACCATCGCTTTTTCCGGCGTGCCTCCGATTCCGAGTCCCAGAATACCCGGAGGACACCACCCCGCGCCCATCGTGGGCAGCGTTTGGGTGACCCAATCGATAAGGCTGTCGCTGGGATTAAGCATGGTCAGCTTGGCTTTATTCTCTGAGCCTCCGCCTTTGGCAGCCACCGTGATCTCGATATGCTCTCCGGGCACGATTTCAGTATGAACCACTGCAGGTGTGTTATCCCCGGTGTTCTTCCGCGCCCCTATCGGAGGAGAGACTACAGAGGCTCGAAGCGGATTGTCCGGATGGGTGTACGCTAGGCGAACGCCTTCATCAATGGCCTCCTGAAGGGAGTGATCCCCATCGATAACGGCCCGTTGGCCGATCTTGATAAAGACAACCACAATTCCGGTGTCCTGACAGACCGGCCGGTGACCTTGAGCGGCCATTCGAGAGTTGATCAGGATCTGGCCAATCGCGTTTTTCGCCGCCTCTGATTCTTCCCGCTCGTAGGCGCGATTCATGGCCGCTACAAAGTCCGGGGAGTGATAGTACGAGATGTACTGAAGCGCATCCGCTACGCTTTCAGTAATGTCGTCAGTTCGAATGCGAGCCATAGAGTCAAGATAGTCATTATCGTGATGTGGTTAGATAAGTTTATCAAAGCACGTCACATCCTATGAAAATAGACAAACCCAACAACCCGTTCATTTTCACACGTTGAGTTGGTAGGATAGGGCCTTTCCTGAAGTGATCGTGCACGGTTTGCGGGCCCGGTAATCAGGAGAGCGGGACCTGTAAAAACACCTAACCGCCAGCGTATATGCCTGACTGTTTTAATCGGGGACGATCCCTATTATTGGCCTGCACATTTGTTGCAGGCTTTTTTCAATCTGTCCCGGGGCACGCCTTTGTCGAGGTAAAGCGCCACAAGATGCAGTGCAACGCGGCGTTTCCCTGTCCCGCCGAGCTGCAGGATCGTGTGAATTTCTGGATCGATATCTACAGTCGCTGGGATAGCCAGGACTCTGTGCTTCATGACCCGCTGGTGCCGCATCGTGTGTACGCCGTTTTCAAGGGCAAGGCGTGTGGCCGAAAGGGAAACACCCCATTCATCAAGGACCAGAAGAAGCGAATTTCCGCTGAACTTCACACGTTAGCCAAACAGTTGGATCGCAATGCACCGATTAACAGTGATTACCGGCGACACCTACTGACGTTATTTCCTGATCGCTCCAGTGATGTCATTCGCAGAGCCGCGGACGATATCCGCTGCCAGTCTGGCAACCGAAGCGGTTTTAAGGCGGCGCTGCAGCGCTTTGGAACCTACGGCCCTATCGTGCGAAAGGTGTTGAAGGATTCAGGCTTGCCGAGTGACATCCAATACCTGCCGTTCGTGGAGTCTTCCTACAATCCCAAAGCCTATTCGCGTGTGGGCGCCGCAGGGATGTGGCAGATCATGCCGGCGACGGGTCGTGGACTTGGTCTTGAGCTTAACGCGACGGTCGATGAGCGTTTGGATCCTGAAGTGGCGAGTTGGGGTGCCGCACGATACCTGAAGGAATCACGCGAGACCCTCACCAAAGCCGCGCGAAGTAAGGATCGGGGTGTGACACATAGTGAACTCAGCCCGTTTGTCATCACGTCTTATAACTATGGCGTGAATGGAATGCGGCGCGCGATCAAGGAGATCGGGCCGGATTACATGAAGGTTCTGAATCAGTATCGGTCTAAAAAATTTCAGGTCGCGGTAAAAAATTTCTATG
>RGTL01000229.1 GCA_010025385.1 Gammaproteobacteria bacterium
GCCTTCGCAAGATCCATCTCCGGATGGCCTTGAAGGCCTGCGCTCAGCGCCTCCTGCAGCGTAAGCGGCTCCGGCAACGGCTCACGCTCTGCCTGAGCAAAGGCACTGGACGAAGAGGCTATCGCAATGCAGATGCTGGCAACCCATCGGATCAGAGGAACGGGGACCATCAAACTGATGCCTTCACTCAATCAGGAAGACTGATCGCGACGTTTGCGTTTGTAGCTTGAGAAACGCTCGGACTTAAAGTGCGCGTCCACAACGTACTCACCGAGCCACAGAAATTCCTGCGGATCGCGGGTCGTGCCGGTGAAGCGAGTCATCAATTCACCCTGGGCGCTGAAGAAAAGGAAGGCAGGCGTCGCGCGAATCCGATTATGCCGAAGCGCAAACTCGGTCTCTGAGACTTCGGCCCCATCGAACCCGATCACCATGGCATCACCGTCCGTGTTCAGCTTGATGATGCGAAAGTGCATTCGAAAATAATCCTGCACCGGCGACTGATTAAGCACGGTCTCGTGCATGCGTTCACACCAGGGGCAGTCGTCTGTTTCAAACACCACCAGCACGCCGACCTTACCCTCCTCGGCCGCTGTCATCGCTTCTTCGGACAAATCGTTAAAGCTGTCCTGAAAGAAATGCAGGTCCGGATCGCGCGTCTCGCCAAAAGAAGCGGCGCTTACTGCGGCGGCGAAAACAAATAACGCGAGTGCTTTCACGCGGGCGATTTGAGCCATTAGAGAGGTCCCCAAAAATTACTGTGGCTGTTGTTTGTCTTTTTAGGAGGCAATTTCACAGCCCTATTTTAAAAGTAATCAACTCGCGCTCAAGAGACCATGACAGATCGTGGGATAGGGAAAATACTAGTCCACCCTGGGCTTGCCACCCATCACGGGAGGCACTTTAGGCGTAGCGACAGCGGTTTTGGTGGAATGGGTCATTTCCGCGCTAACGCACGCACCGACTAACGTGACCAGCCACGAGAGATAAATCCAAACCAGAAATACGGGGATCGTCCAGAGGGCGCCATAAATGATCTGATAGGTGGGGAAGTTGCTTATAAACAAGACAAATCCGTATTTGGATAATTCGAAGAGCGCCACGGCAATACCGGCGCCCAGTAGCGCAAACCTCACCGGTACGGCGCGACTGGGAACAATCAGATACATCAATAGAAAACCGATCCCCTCAAGAATAATCGGCAAGATCTGCACCAGCCATAGTCCGAAGGCGCTTCGGTTCATCTCCGGAGCAAGTTCATCGACTACCCACGCGCCTAAATAGGAAGTAAGGGACAAACTCAGCGCGATCAGCACCGGGCCCAACGTTAAGAGCGTCCAATACAGCAGTATGCGTTGTGCAAACGTGCGCCCTTTCTTCATGCCCCAAATCTCGTTGAAAGCATCTTCAATAGTCGAAAGCAATAAAAGGGCGGTGATGACGAGCGTGACCAAGCCTAGGCCTGTCAACGACCCCGCATGTCCGGCAAATTCCTCAAGATAGGTTCGAACCACGTCGCCCGTCGCGGGAATGAGATTCTCGTAGAGCAAGTTTTGAGCGGCGTCTCCCCACTGTTCGAAAAAAGGAAACATCGACAGCACCGCGACGCTCACCGTCAAAAGCGGCACCAAAGCCAGCACGGTAGTAAAAGCCAGCGCTGAGGCAATCGTAGGAAGACGCGCCTCGCGAACCCGCCCAAGAACCCGACGCGCGTGATACGCAAACGGAGAGACACTATGGCTCATGATCGGCCGGCCTCAACATCCTTCGCAGACGAAGACAACATTTAGCGACAGCTGGATTTGAAAAAAAAGGCCCCGATCCGACGGGGCCTTTTTTGCTCGGCTTGCTCGCCTAGTTAAAGTTTGGCCCTGCGCCGGCCTGGGAGGCGGCCTGCGCCACACCCGACTGGGCCGCTTCAGACACTCGATGCGCGATTCGATAGGCCTCAGCAGCATCACCGCCCTTCAAAGCCTCTTCAGCGGCTTTTATAAGCTTGCTTAACGACACGGCGCTGCCGCCGGTTGCTTTGTCGACAAGACGCCACTCGGCGCCTGCTGCCTTGGAGGCATCGAGATCGGTTTTGGCCTGCGCGATCATCTGCTCAGCCTGCGCCGCAGTGGCATTCTGGGCATCAGATGCCGCAGCCGCGGCGAGATAGACCAAATCAGAGCCCTCGGTCACGCCAAGCGCCCATGCGCCACGGGTCCGGGCATGCGTCATGGCCTCTTGAACCTGCGTATCGGTAAGGTCACGCTCGATCTGGATCATCTGTCCCGGATAGATCAAATCCGCGTCTTTGATCTCAGCGCGGTTTCGCTTGAACAACAGCGGCCACTGGTATGGATCCCCATAAACTTTTGGCTGCGAGGAGATTCCCCACAGGTGATCTCCAGCCTGCACCACATAGGCAGTTATACCGGGCACCGGAGCGGCTTCCTGACACACGAAGGAGTCGGGGTAGCGGGCGCACCAATCGTCTGACGTGGTTGCCGCAGCCGCTGCTACCGCTGCGCACTCAAAGGCATCCGGATATCGCGTGCACCAATCGTCTGGTTTGGCTACCGCCGCTACCACAGCAGGCGCCAACACCACTGCAGGTGCCGGCGCAGCGGCAGTCGCAGAGCCGGCCTCGGTTTCGGTGGGCTTTGCAGTCACACAGCCGGTGGCAAACGCGGCCACAGCGATGAGCGTCAGGAGGGTACGGACAGGCGTCGTGATTATTGTCATCGGATCCGTCTCTTTGAAATGTTTGCGTATAAAATCAGAGTAGTTACGCGCGGAATATCTTCTGCGACTTAACGGTCGCAATGTACCGTTGACCCCCCTTTCTGTCAAGAAACGCAAGGAAATCACATGCCTTTACAGCTCTTCCATAACGCCCGATGTTCCAAGTCGCGTGAGACTCTGGCGCTGCTTCAGGCCCGAGGGATAGAGCCCGAGATCGTCGACTATCTGAACCAGCCACTTAGCGTCCAGTTGCTCAGGGAGCTTCAGTCCGCTCTCGGCTGTAAGGTGATTGACATGATGCGAACAAAAGAACGTCTTTTTGGTGAATTGAAGCTGGCGGATGCTGA